>QHOK01000020.1 GCA_003218755.1 Verrucomicrobiota bacterium | reverse complement strand
ACCAAGCGTTACCCAATCCATCGTCCGGCGCCGACGCTCACGGAGCAGGACACAACGGCAAAGATCTTGGAAACGGGGATCAAGGTCATCGATCTTGTTTGCCCATTTACAAAAGGCGGCAAAGTGGGCGCATTTGGTGGCGCGGGCGTCGGCAAGACTGTTGTCATCCAGGAATTAATCAACAACATCGCCATGAAACACGGCGGTGTTTCCATTTTTGCCGGAGTGGGCGAACGGAGCCGGGAAGGCAATGATCTTTACAAGGAAATGAGCGAGGCGGGCGTGATCGATCAAAAAGACTTGTCGAAATCGAAAGTAGGGATGGTTTTCGGTCAGATGAACGAACCACCGGGCGCGCGTTTACGGGTTGCTCTTTCTGCCCTTGCAATGACCGAATATTTTCGCGACGAGCGCAATCAGGACGTGCTTCTTTTTATCGACAACATCTTTCGATTCTCGCAAGCAGGCTCGGAAGTGTCAGCGTTGTTGGGGCGAACGCCAAGCGCGGTTGGCTATCAGCCGACACTTGCAGCCGAGATGGGCGATTTGCAGGAACGAATTACTTCAACAAACAAGGGATCGATCACTTCGTTCCAAGCCGTTTATGTCCCAGCGGATGATCTGACCGACCCGGCGCCGGCGAATACGTTCGCCCATCTGGATTCGACGATCGTGCTTGAGCGCTCGATCGCCGAGCTTGGTATTTATCCGGCTGTCGATCCGCTGGCATCAACATCGAAAGCGTTGGCGCCGGAAATTGTCGGCGAAGAGCATTATAACGTTGCGCGAGGTGTACAGCGTGTTTTGCAGCGTTATAAGGATTTGCAGGACATCATCGCGATTCTCGGAATGGATGAACTAAGCCCGGAGGACAAGGTCACGGTTCATCGCGCACGCAAGATTCAGCGGTTCCTTAGCCAGCCTTTTCACGTGGCAGAAGTTTTCACCGGCTTTAAGGGCCAATATGTTCCGGTTGCGGAGACAGTCCGCGGTTTCAAAGAAATTCTGGATGGCAAACACGACGATGTGCCCGAGCAAAATTTCTACATGAAGGGCAACATCGACATGATCAAAGAAGGTTAAAGCGATGAAGGGATTAAGCGACAAAGCGATAAAGCGAAGAAGAGCCAGCTCGACGGGCCCACTTCAACGCTCCAACGCTTAACGAATTACCATGGCCACGCTCAAGCTCGAAATTGTAACGCCCGAGGAAAAAATTTACTCCGAAGACGTGGAGATGGTCACATTGCCAGGTTCCGAGGGCGAGCTGGGAGTTTACCCCAAACACGTCCCGTTGCTAACCACTTTGGTGCCGGGTGAGCTGCGTGTCCTGAAAAACGGTCGCGAAACTGTAATGGCGATAGGCGAAGGTTTTGTTGAGATCAGGGCCGACGCAGTTTCGGTGTTGACCGACATGGCGCTCGAATCTGAGAAGATCGACATCGCGGCTGCCGAGGCAGCGGTCGAGCGCGCCAAGGCGGCGATGAAAGAAGATCAGACCCCCGAACAGGTGGCAGCCATTCAAGCGTCGCTGCAGAAAGCGCTCGCCCAATTGCACGTCAAACGCCGCCGCCATCACGGGTAAGATTTCGCGATTGTAGAGGCGCTTGTGTCAAGCGCCTGTCTATTTCAAATTCGCTGCTTGGCACAAGCACCGCTACACGCTTTGGGAATCATCGCTGGAAACGGCGTCTACCCGCGACTGTTGGCAGACGCAGCGCGAAAAGCTGGTGTAAAAAAAATAATTGCGGCCGCGTTCACGGGCGAGACCGATCCAGCGCTCGCGCAACATGTCGATGTGCTCGAATGGATGCGCGTCGGACAACTCAACCGGCTCCTCAAGTTTTTTCGTGCGCAAGACATTCACCACGTAATCATGGCTGGACAAATCGCGCCGAAAAATCTTTTTGATCTGCGGCCGGATTGGAAAGCGTTGCTTTTACTGGGAAAACTGAAACAGCGCAATGCGGAATCCATCTTTGCCGCCATCGCAGATGAACTGGCCAAAATAGATGTCGATCTTTTGCCAGCGACAACATTTCTAGAGGACTGTCTTGCGTCTGCGGGATTGATTGCGGGAGCAAAGCTTAGTCGGCGCGAGGAAGAAGATGCCGATTTGGGTTGGAAAATCGCCAAAGAGCTTGCGCGACTCGACATTGGACAGACGATCATCGTCAAGAATGGAACTGTGGTTGCGGTTGAAGCTTTGGAAGGAACAAACGACGCGATCAGGCGCGGCGGGGAACTCGCCCGGAGCGGGGCCGTCATGGTGAAGGTCGCAAAGCCCAGCCAGGACATGCGATTTGACGTACCGGTGATTGGTATCGAAACAATTCGCGTTGCCGCCGAGGTAAAATTGCGCGTGATCGCCGTTGAAGCCGAGCTTACGTTGCTGCTCGAGAAAGACGCGATTGTCGATCTCGCCAATCGCTCAAACATTTCGATCGTTGCTCGCTAGCTGTGCATGATGCTGTGATTCGCGTTTACGATGAGGCTGGCAACGTGATCGAAACGCACGAACACGCCGGCGATTTCAAAGAATGTTGAGCTTAGGCTTCTGACGCGCATGAGCACGATCTACCTTATCAATGTAGGTGCGAACTTGGGCCATAAGAGTATCGCACGCAGCCCGATTTTTCGAAATGGCACTTTTGTTTATGTGCCGTTTCCACATCCCGGCAGGCGCGGCGCACGATCATACCCGAAAGAAGCGCGACCATTTGTGCGCGGCATAGACGTTCGAGACACCCACTGTGACCCCGATTGGGACAATCTCACTTATGGCACCAACATTGGCCTGAAGCACGTGATTGAAGATGACATCCTGCTATATTGGGCTCTCCTGTGGAACAACACCGGGGATTCGTGGGAGGAGTTTACTGGGGACCGGGGTTGGTATTTGATCGGAGCCCTCCGTGTCCGGGAGATTTTTGAGCCGGGCATGTCCCCGGAAGAGTCGCGATACTCGCGATATTCTGCCCACGTCGATCGAGCGCGACGTAACGTTCATTTTGCAGATGGGCGCGTTCCTCCAGGCAATCGCGTATTCATCCGCGGTTTGCGCTTTTCACGTCGATTCGGAAAGGCCGTTTATTTCGAAGCGGGTGAGCCGGGAGGATTAATGTTCAGAACCGTCCGAACTCAGTCGAACGCGCCTCTCACGATTGGCGGGTCATCCGATTGTAGAAGCAACACCAGAATCCCGCGCCCGGCATGGAACTTGGATAAGGCTTCCGAGCGTAGGAGAGCGCGGATAGTCAGAGACGCCATTTTGAGTGAGACTAGATTTGACCTTCTGAAGAACATCGATGAGATCTAACCAATCCGCTCCAGGAAACCGCCAAGGCCCGGCGGCGCGATAAGTTGCGTTTTGATTTACGTCTTAGCGGCCCGAATTACCGATTCAAGTTCGATAAACGACAGTCGACTTTTCATCTGCACGAATGACGAAGCGCTGATTTTCGTCGCGCCAGGCATCTGTTCCTTAGTAACGTTGGCTTGCTCTTGAGAATATTGTCTCGTCGGCCAACCACCATTCCTCTCATTTGCAACACACTCTGGATAAAGCCGAATTAGACAAAACAACGCTTCGTCGAATTGCAGTTCGGGAGAAAGAATGAAAGCCATATCCACACTTTACAAAGGTCGTCAGTATCGATCTCGTTTAGAGGCTCGCTGGGCAGCTTTCTTTGATCTCCTTGGTTGGCATACTGAGTATGAGCCTATCGATTTTGATGGTTGGATTCCTGATTTCGTTATTAATGAGGCGGGGACCGTATATGTTGAGGTTAAGCCTATCGATAGATTTCCAGACAGAGACATCACAGATAAAATCGACAACTCTGGATGTGATAAAGAGGTTTTAGTTGTCGGCAGCACAGTTCCCATTCACAGCGGGCTCATTGGATGGCTTCGTGAGGATCTGAGGGATGTTACCGATTCGGATGAGCCTTACTGGATATGGGCTGGCCCCGCATTGGGGATCTGGGTAGGCAGCGAGACGAATAGTGAGCGCGGTAGATATCGAAAGGAAACTGTGATCGCATCTTTGGTTTTTGTCATGAAGAACATAGTTTCATCGACAGAATCACGGGGTTTTATGATGGAGGTTGTTATGGCGGCGCGGAGTTTGATCTTGCTCGACTTAGGTTGTTGTGGGCTAAAGCAGGTAATGAAGTTCAATGGAAGAAACTGAACTAGTTCGAACAAGCATTTTGGGCGATGGAAAAGCGACATTCTGACGAAGATATTATGATTGATGTGCTCGAAGAAGCAGCACGGCGTTCTTATTCTGACGAACCGATTGAATTGCGGCAATACGGGCCGGTAGAACTGCCGATTGTAAGGGACTTAATCGAGTCAGAAAAAGTTCGCGGAGAGACAGGATACGTTGAAGGCGGTCTAGCAATTGGTTTGGAAAGTATAACGCTAGCGGGTCGTCAATTGCGCGATGAGTTGCTAGCGAAACGAGACGCGAGGAAGTTCAGTTCGCGACTAAAAAAAGGAGGCTGGGTGGTTCTTGGTTCGGCTGGAACTCTCTGATCGTCGCATATCTGAAAGCAAAGATCGTGTCAAAGTAGGGAAGCCCTTACCGTTGCGCGCGACGTTGACGGCTATGGAGTCTTTCGGAAATGCTCCGCTGTCGTGGCACTCGGATTTTTCGCTCTTTCGTGCCGCATGCGGCGTTGAACCCTTGCTCCAGTTAAGAATTGTGTTCACTCGTTCGCCATCGAGCTGATCATGTTCGAGTGACGGCGCTGTGACTCGACCGTGCCGAAGCTTTCAGGAGAGCTTATTTCGGGGCTGATTAGCGACTAATTGCCATCCGGTCGGACCTTTTACCCAAATGTGGGTACTCCGGTATTGGCCACTTGTGTGTTGACCACCGTACTGTGCCTTGATTGTCACGCGGCTCGTCGCCACCAGCGGCACCGGCCGGCTTTTCATTAACGGCAAACAGGAAGCCGAAGGTAAGCTCGAGCACACAGTGCCGCTGCGATTCACCGCCTACGAGGGCATGGATATCGGTCAGACAATGGTCTTCCGGTAGTCCCAAAACTCGGCTATGCGAAAGTGTTACCGAAATATTTCCAAGGCACGATAGAGAGAGTCCAGTTCGAGCTTGGCCCGTCGAAGGCTACTACAGAAGATTTCAAACGAATGTACTTGGAGCGCGTAGCTAGCGCGTTGCGCAACTGACCGATTAGCGCACATGCGGTGCCGTGGTCGCCGAAATATTCTGGTTGATCGAGATTGATCCAGGCAGATCAGTGAATGGCGTCTGCGAGTGTCTTGTGCCGCATCGCCTGGAGCTTTTGGTACTGTTCAGGCGAAAGAATTGCCTTCATTTGAGGATCCGTCTGCTGATGAATTGCCTTGATCCGTTGCATTTTCTGCATTCTTGAGAACGAGTGGTCCTCCTTAATCGCCTTCACCTTTGGAGCCTCATCAGCAAGAATAGGCAGAATTTTCGCCTTTTGTTCAGGCGTGAGATTAAGGTATTGTGCTATCTCTTCGAGCTTGGCGCTTTTCTGTTGAGCAGACGACATCGTTGCCATGAGCATAAATACGCCGAAGCATAGAGCGGCTGCGATTGGACGGATATATTGATTCATGTTTTTTCTCCTTAATTGTTCGGCGCACATCGTGGCCAACGACGCGCTGGGAAGTCAAGACGAATTGACGCCCGAGCGGGTTCAGGAGCGGCTTTGGAAATCTTAGACAGCAAGCGATGGCGGTAGAGATGAAAACAAACTGCGAAAAGTGCGGAGGGACGCTTGTACCGGGCGGAGTAGCTTACATTTGCAGTTACGAATGCACGTATTGCCCGACTTGCGCGGAGCAACTGAAGTTCGTTTGCCCAAACTGCGAAGGAGAATTAGTGCGACGACCGCGTCGTAAGGAGCCGGCTAGTTCCGCCTCCGCTGATGTTTGATTCGATAAGTGAGAAAACATTCGTCGCCAACCGTGCGCATATCGACCAACGAGCAATGCACGCTGGCGGGCAGGAATTCCTTGCTCAGACCAGTCAGGGTAGGCGCTTTGACTCCGCCAAACATATACGGCGCGATCGTAAGATTGAGCTGATCGACCAGGCCTCGTTCGAGTAACGAGCGAAAAAGCGTCGGCCCACCTTCACATGCAAGCGCGCGGACCTTGTATTTGCGGCGCAGCGTTTTCAACATCGCGGCGAGATCGATTTCGTCGCAATCGGTCAGGTGCAATGTGGCTTTCCCTTCGAGCGCGGTCCGAGTTTTCTTTGGCATTCGCGTCGTGGAGAAAATGAGGATCGGCGAAATGGCGGATTGGAAAATTTTCAATCGGCTGTCAATCCTGCCTTTGTTGGAGACGATGACGCGCAAAGGGGCGGGCGATTTCTTTTGTTTGATTCTGGCTTGCTGCAAATCAGCCGGGATGCCGAGTCGAACGTTGTCGCGTTTCAAACTGGTGTGCCCAAGCAGAACCGCGTCAGCCAGAGCGCGCTGACGAAACAGATGCAGCTTGTCTTCACGTGAAGTGAAATCAACCGGCACGAAATTTCGCGTCGTCACCTTGCCATCGGCGGTCATGGCAAAGGTGGCGACGACGAATGGGCGCGGGTGCTTGCGTTTCACCATCAAGAAACTGCCGAGCGGTTATTGGTAGGAATGGCGGGCTGCGCCATCGCTAGCTTATTCCGTTTCGCCGATTTCGTGTTCAAGAGTCACCACCTCGTGTTCCATCTCGCGCAGCCGTACGCGTGCGACGGCCCCACTTGGTTTGTAAAACAGGTAAACGATCGCGCCGGGAAGGCAGCAAACCAGAATAATGAGAAAACTCAGCGAGCCGATCAGAATGGCTTTTGCTTCCGGTACGCCGCACAGGCCGTTAAGCATAATCTGCAAAACCTTTTCCCGAAGCCCAATCCCGGCAAAACTGATTGGCAACGCCGAGATGGTGCGTTCAACCGGCATCACAGCGAAGAAATTGACCAGGGGCACCGGCGCGGCCAACGCATAGGCTGCAAATAGAAAAGTCGTGAACGTGGCAAGATGCGCCACGACTGAGGCAACAAACGCCGCAAGCGTTGCCCGCCAATGATGCGCGTAGAGATGATAGGCGGCGGAGATTTCGATTAACCTGTCGCGGCCCGGGAATCGCGCCGGTAAAGAATGCACTAGTTTGAATCCACTGATGACAAACGTGGAAAGTAAAAAAACAACCGACGCGCCAAGAAGCACGAGCAAGAGCCAAAGCAAGTTTCGCGTCTCGGGTTTTTGTGACAGGAAATCGTAACGCAAGGCGATGAGCGTCGCCGTGATTGCCACCAACGCAACAAGGCCGATGAACCGGTCGAACACCACCGCGAGCAGTGCGCCCGCTTTCTTATCCGGCGTCTCCTTCAGCAGGTAATAGCTTTTCATGATGTCACCTCCCGTGCCGCCGGGCAGAAACTGGTTGTAAAACATTCCGATAAAGAACAAGCCTGACAGGCGCGGGAGACTCAGATGAATCTTTTGGACCTTTAGCAAAACGTGCCAGCGAAAGGCAGCGGCGATTTCCACCACCACGTATGCCAGAATGCCCATTCCAACCCAGCGGTACTCGGCGTTCCGGATCGCCTCAACCATCTGTGCACGTCGGGTCGGATCGTGATAAACCCAGTAAAGCACCCCGATGGTGACGCTTAGCTGAAAAAGAGTGACGAGAATTCTTTTCATTCGCCAAAGCGTTCCTTCCAAGTTTGGACCGACTGGCGAATTGCAGCGGCCGTCTTGTTCGGGCTCATCTCCCAGACAAATAAGCAGTTTGTGGGAAGGAGCGGAACAAGTTTCTCGAAATCCACTGCGCCGGTAAAGGGCGCTTCATGATCTTTTGCAGGCCAAACGCAGTCCTGTACGTGGGAGCCAAACGCGCGCGCACCGATGATGCGCAGCCATTCGGCATGATCAACGAACCCCAAATTTTCTTTGATTTGTGAATGACCGAAATCGTGCCAATAACCGAGCTGGGTGGAGCCCATCTCATCGAGCAATCCCGGTAATTCGCGTTCAGTTGGAATTTCTTCGTAGCCGCGCCGGCTTTCCAAAGCAATCCTGACCTTTTTTGAAGCGGCGTGCTCAATGACACGGCACAGACAATCTTTCACCCGCTGCAAATACGCGGGTGCAATTCTTTCCCGCTTTTGCACTGCTCCTATCTTCAGTCTCACGTATTTGCGCGACAGGTATCTCCCGGCTTTGGCCAGCGCGATTAGCCGGTCAGTGATGGGTAACATGTTTACCTCGCCTAGATGTAATACAACAAACGGCGCGTTTAATCGCACCGCGAAATCAATTGTCTGAAACGTTTGTTTGACGGCGCGCTCTCGTTCTTCAGAAGAGACAGCGGAAAATTTGTAGCAGTCTGGCGAAGCCACCATTACTTCGACGGGTAAGGGACAAAAATTATGCAAACTCGTGAAGCGGACTTTCCCCGCGTCGAACATCTTTTGGATTCCCGGCATCAACGACAGGCGGATACCATGGCCTAGCTCGATCGAGTCAAACCCGAGTTCGGTTTTGATTTCGCGCAACATTTCCTCCCCGGCAGTATGGCGTCCGGAGTTCCAGCAGGTGGAAAACGCGATCACGCTAAACAGCAGCGGCGACCGGCGGCGTCGGCGTTTCTTCCGGCTTCTCCTCGCTCAGCGCCGGTTCGCAGCATTGCCGTCGGACTCGAGCGAGAACCAATAACGTGATTGCGCCATAAGAAAGTGCGGCGATTTTCAACGCTGTTGGCATTCCAATGAAATCGGAAAGGCTGGTCACACCAAGTCCAGCGATTGGCATAAGCCCGACAAAGCTCAACATGAAGACAGCCGAGACCCGCCCGCGCAAGTAATCCGGCGCGCGCTCTTGCACAATGGTGCTGGCAAGCCCGAAATTTGTTGCCAGGCCTAACGAGTTCATGATCATCAGCCCTGTCGCTAAATAAAATGTAGGCGCGCGCGACATTCCAAATATCGCGATGGTCACGCCCATCGCGCACATCATCATCAGCGGAACACGTTTCTCGCGAGGTAATCCGATCAGGAAA
The DNA here is from genome assembly GCA_003218755.1 of Verrucomicrobiota bacterium. Classification (GTDB taxonomy): domain Bacteria; phylum Verrucomicrobiota; class Verrucomicrobiia; order Chthoniobacterales; family UBA10450; genus Udaeobacter. Next base: position 14,015 of record QHOK01000020.1, on the reverse strand, counting down.
AGCGAACCGACAACGGAGCCCACTGCGGAAGCGCCCATCAGAAATCCGAGTCGATCCGGGCCAAGATGAAGCACGAGGCGGACATAGAGTGGCATCATCACGGTGATGATTGGAAAAATGCAAACAGATTGCGTCGCGATCAGCATGACCATCGCCAGACTCGGTCTGTCTTTGGCGATGTAACGAAAGCCTTCCTTGATTCCGCTGGCACGCTTTTGTTCTTCCTCGGCCGTGCCGCGCGCACGCGGCGGCAATGACAGAATCGCAACGATCAACGCGATAAACGATAAAGCGTTGGCAAAAAATGCGGAGGCCATGCCCCATGCGCTGATCAAGATGCCGGAAAGAGAAAATCCAACCATCCGCGATCCGTGAAATACCGAGCGATCGAGTGAAATTGCGCCTTGAATCTCGTCACGCTTGACCAGCTCGGGGACGAGCGCGGAGAGAGTTGGCATTTCGAACGAATTCGAAACGCCGAGGATCGCGGCGAAAATGAAGATCTGCCAGATCGCGATGTTTCGGCTCCAGATCAACCATCCGATTGAAACGGCTATCCCAATCTGGACGTATTGAGTGATCAGTAAAATCTTGCGCTTATCGAATCGATCCGCGGCTGAGCCTCCAACCATCGTCAGTGCCAACATCGGCAAACCGGCAGCAAGCTGCACTAGGCCAAGGAGAATTGCCTTGTTCGTGAGCGTGGCCATCACCCAGCCCTGCGCCATCACTTGCATCCAAGTGCCGGTATCGGAGATCGCGCTGCCAATGATGTAACGGCGAAACGGACCCGGCCGCAAAACACGAAGGGCGTGGCGAGTTGTAAGTTTGATTTCGCCGCTCATGGCAAACACTCATCGTTGTAGAGGCGTTTGTGTCAAACGCCTGGGTGTCGCGTCGATTGGCAGGACCAGCGCGCTGCGTCGCCACCTGAGACGGCCAATTGCCCCTGTGGCATGCGTTCACTATGTTGAACCATGCGCATTGATAAATACACGCAGAAGATGCAGGAGGCGCTGCAAGCTACACAGGATCTGGCTTCGCAGGCCAATCATCCGGAAATTACGAACGAACATTTTCTTTCCGCTCTTCTGGACCAAAGCGACGGCATAGCGCGGCCGCTCCTTGAGAAGATCGGAGCGAATGTAGATCAGTTGCGGGAACGACTGCGCTCGGAGCTGGAGCGCCGCCCAACAATTCACGGCTCCGCCGCCGATCTTCGACTTTCCAATGAACTTCGCAGTGTGCTGGACAATGCAGAAAAGGAGATGTCAAAGCTGAAGGACGAGTTTACCAGCGCCGAGCATTATTTGCTCGCACTGGCCGTCGCTAATGTTCCTGCGGCAAAATTATTGAAGGAGCTCGGCGTCACACGCGACAAGCTCATGCAGGGTCTTCAGCAGGTGCGCGGTTCGCAGCGCGTGACCGATCAAAATCCCGAAGGTAAATATCAGACACTCGAAAAATATGGACGCGACCTGACCGAGTTGGCGCGACGCGGCAAGATCGATCCGGTAATCGGACGCGACAATGAAATCCGACGCGTCATGCAGGTGTTGTCGCGCCGGACGAAAAATAATCCAGTGCTCATCGGTGATCCGGGCGTTGGCAAAACAGCAATTGTAGAAGGACTGGCTCGGCGGATCGTCAGCGGCGACGTCCCCGATTCGCTAAAGAACAAACGAATCATCGCCATGGACATCGGCGCCATGGTCGCGGGCGCAAAGTTCCGTGGCGAATTCGAAGATCGTCTGAAAGCATTTTTGAAAGAAGTTACCGATGCGCAGGGTCAGATCATCCTGTTCATCGATGAATTGCACACCATCGTTGGCGCCGGGGCAGCGGAAGGTTCGGTCGACGCTTCGAACATGCTCAAGCCGATGCTTGCACGCGGAGAGTTGCGCACGATCGGCGCGACCACGATCGACGAATATCGCAAATATATCGAGAAAGACGCTGCGCTCGAGCGGCGCTTCCAGCCGGTGCTCGTAAATGAACCGAGTGTAGAAGACACAATCGCAATTTTGCGCGGGTTAAAGGAACGCTACGAAGTGCACCATGGCGTACGCATCACCGACGGAGCGCTCGTCGCAGCGGCGGTACTCTCGCATCGCTATATCACCGACCGCTTCTTGCCAGACAAGGCAATCGATCTTGTCGATGAAGCGGCGTCCCGTTTGAAGATTGAGCTCGATTCAATGCCGACGGAGATCGACGTGATTGAGCGCGAGATCATGCAGCATGAAATGGAACGGCAGGCGCTTAAGAAAGAGAAGGACCCCGCGAGCAAGGAGCGTTTGAAAAAGCTCGAGAGAGAATTGGCGGAGCTAAAGGAAAAATCGAATGCGCTTAAGGCGGAGTGGCAAAAAGAGAAGGCTGTCATCGACGAACAGCGAAAGTTGAAGGAAGAACTCGATCGATTGCGGACCGAACTTGAGCGGGTACAGCGGCGCGGTGAATTGGCCAGGGCGAGCGAAATCCAATATGGACGCATTCCTGAATTGGAAAAGAAATTGGCCGATCTAACGGCGCAATCGGCAAAGACCAAAAAACGTTTGCTGCGTGAAGAAGTGACGGAGGAAGATATCGCCGAGGTCGTGTCGAGCTGGACGGGGATTCCGGTCTCGCGACTGCAGGAGGCAGAGCGCGAGAAGCTCGTAAAGCTCGAAGAGCATTTGCATCAGCGCGTGGTCGATCAGGACGAAGCAATCAAGGCCGTGGCCAATGCCGTGCGCCGTGCCCGGGCCGGACCGACTGGAGTTGGCAAAACGGAATTGTCCCGCGCGCTCGCGGAATTCTTGTTCGACGACGAGAACGCCATGATCAGGATCGACATGAGCGAATACATGGAGAAACACACGGTCGCACGGTTGATCGGGGCGCCGCCGGGTTACGTCGGCTATGAAGAAGGCGGCCAGCTTTCCGAAGCTGTGAGGCGTAGGCCGTACTCAGTCGTACTCTTCGACGAAATTGAAAAAGCGCATCCGGATGTGTTCAACGTGCTGTTGCAAGTGCTCGATGACGGCCGGATCACGGACGGGCAGGGCAGAACCGTCGATTTTAAGAACACGGTCATCATCATGACCTCAAACATCGGGTCGCAACACATTACCGAGGAAGAATCACCCGAAGCGCGCCGACGACTCGTGACCGACGCGTTGCGCGCGCATTTCCGTCCGGAGTTTCTCAACCGTGTTGATGAGATCATCATTTTCGACCGGCTCACGGAAGACGATCTGAAGAAGATTGTTGAAATTCAGCTACGCAGATTGTCGAAACGGCTCGAGCAACAGAAGATCACACTCAAGCTCTCCGATTCAGCCAAGGAACTGCTCGCGCGCGAAGGATATGACCCGGTCTACGGCGCGCGTCCGCTGCGGCGCACAATTCAAAGAGAAATTCTCGATCCGCTCAGCATCGATATTCTCGAAGGCAAAGTCCGCGAAGGCCAGACCGTTTACGTCAACGCAAAAGACGGCGCGCTAGAATTTCAGGAAAAATAGTTGTGAAACGTCGCGGCAAGGTTTGATTCTCGTCTTTTTAGTGAGCGAGACGTCCAAAACCAAGATTCAGTTCAACGGCTGCGAATACGCTAGTGCTGACGAGATGCCGGTCAGCGTCAGGGCGGCGTATGAACGCGCCCTCCACGAAACGCCCGTGCTTCATTCCGGCGCGCGACTCGCTGCAAAACTGAAGGCGAAGATCATTGTGAACGACACCGAGTTCAATCACGCCGGGGAAATGTCAGTGGACGATCGACACTTGTATCACGAAGCGCTCGAGGCCGTGTTCCCGCCAGGCATTGCGGTGTCCGTCAATGAGGCGCAGAAAATCAGGAACAAGAAAGTCTTGCTGGTTGTGGTTGCCGCCGTCAGCGTTCTCGTCGGAGCTGTTTATCTCTGGCTGCGCGCCTTGTTCGGCTAAAACGCTGCGCTTGTAGAGGCACTCGCCGCGGCAACGGCCTATTCGCTTTCGTTCGGCGGCTGACACAACTGCCGCTACAATCTTTCTGGGCGCTACGCTGTCACTTGCTTGAATGCCGACACAAAAGTTTCCATCTCGGTTTTTTTCCCAATGGTGACACGCATGTGATTTGGCAGGGCAGGGAACAAGCGCCCGACGTGAACGTTTTGTTCTTTCATCGCCTTGATAAGCGGCACGACGGGGCGTCTGCAGTCGATCATGATGAAGTTGGCCTGGGAGGGAATGGTCTTGTAGCCCGCCCTGGCAAGTTCGGAAGTGACGAACATTTTCGCTTCGCTGTTTAAACGCTGGCCATTCGGGACCTGGTCTGGATCATCCAGGCTGGCACTCGCCGCGGCCAGCGCCATGATGTTTACACTGTCCCACATTTGGTACGGGCGCATGCGGTCAATCGTTTCCTTTTGCGCAACGCAATAGCCGCAGCGTAACCCCGCCATGCCGTAAATTTTCGAGAACGTGCGCGACACAATGAGGTTTGGATGATCTTTGGTTAACGCGATAACACTCTCGTAATCGGGACTGTCGGCGTAATGAAAGTACGCCTCATCCACTAGAATCATCGTTTCGCGCGGAGTTTTCGCGATGAAATCGCGCAACTCATCCTTGGGCGTGATGCTCGCCGTAGGATTATTCGGATTACAGACGTAAATCAAACTTCCCCTGGCCGCGGTGAGCATTTTCGGCAAATCATGCGCGAAGCTGTTGGTCAGCGGCACCTTCACAACCTTGGCACCATTAGCAGCGGCGTTCTTGAGAATTGCTTCAAACGTGGGATCAGCAGCAATGAGTGGCCCACGCTGCTGCCCAGTAAATGTCTCGGCGCATAGTTTCAGAATCTCGCCGGAACCGTCGCCCAATAAAATTTGATCGTGATTGATGCCGTTCAGCTTCGCCAGTTTCTCAATCAATACGTTGTTGTGCTCATCCGGATAACGGCATGCGATGCCGAATGAATCCGTTATCGCCTGCAATCCTTTCGGTGAAGGCCCATAGGGATTCTCATTCGCGCTCAATCGGACGACGGTGCCGCCTGCTGTTGAAGACGTAGCATTAGGCTGAGTTGGTTTTGCGAAAGAAAGCCGCGGCCTAACGAGAGTCGCTGCCGCGCCTGCGCCTAATAACTGCGCAAATTTACGTCGAGAAACGGACATGGTATTCATTTTTTTTAACGCTCCTTAACGTCGATTGTTAGGCTAATCCGAACCGAATGCCAGACCGAATTGCGATAACTGCATTTTTGCTGGCTGCGTTCGCCGCGCTTGCAACGCACGGATGCGCCAAGTCGCGTCAGGACGAGCACGCGCGGCAGCTCGCTGCGCGTGTACGAACTGAATTTCTGCATGCCTGGAATAATTACGAGCGCTATGCGTGGGGTCACGACGCGTTGCGACCTCTAAGTAAAACCGGGCACGATTGGTACGGACAGTCGCTCTTAATGACTCCAGTCGATGCGCTCGACACGCTCATCCTGATGCATCTCGATGCCGAGGCTGCAAGGGCGCGATCACTTATCGTTAATAATCTCTCATTCGATCGCGATATTTACGTCAAAAATTTCGAGGTAACGATACGCCTGCTCGGCGGACTTCTCTCCAGCTATCAACTGACAGGTGACAAACGCCTCTTGAACTTGGCTGAAGATTTGGGCAAGCGACTGCTCCCGGTCTTCAATTCGCCGACGGGACTGCCTTATGTTTATGTCAATCTCCGCACTGGCCAGACACGCGATGCGGTGACGAATCCGGCAGAAACTGGCACGCTGCTATTGGAATTTGGCATTCTGAGTAAACTCACTAGCAGGCCCGTTTTCTATGAGAAAGCAAAGCGCGCTCTAGTTGAAACCTTCAAGCGCCGTTCGCCGCTGGGCCTCGTCGGAGAAGGCATCAACGTCGAGACAGGCGCCTGGACGAACACTGACAGTCACATCAGCGGCGGCATTGACTCGTACTACGAGTATCTGTGGAAGTGCTGGCGCCTCTTCGGGGATAAAGATTGTCGCGATATGTGGAACGCCAGCATTCCCGCCGTTAATAAATATCTTGCGGACGAGACCGGCGGCGAATTGTGGTACGGACACGCTGATATGCAGACAGGCAAGCGGACAAAAACGACTTACGGCGCGCTCGATGCATTCTTTCCTGGATTGCTCGCGGTCTCAGGCGACCTGAAGCAGGCGCGTCACCTGCAAGCTTCATCGTTCAAGATGTGGAACCTGTACAGTATCGAGCCGGAAATTCTTGATTATAAAACAATGCACGTGGTCGCCAGAAGCTATCATCTGCGTCCCGAGATCGTTGAGTCCACTTACTATCTTTATTACTACACCGGTGACCCGAAGTATCGGCGCATGGGCGAGAAAATGTTCGGCGACTTCGTTAAATATTGCCGCACGGACTCAGGTTACGTTGCGCTTGCCGACGTGATAAGTAAACAACAGCTCGACGAAATGGAGAGCTTCGTCCTGGCCGAGACTTTCAAATATTTTTATTTGCTCTTCGCATCGCCAGGGACTCTGGAGTTCGATAAAGTCATCTTTAACACCGAAGCGCACCCGCTGAGCCGAATGTGGTGAAACGTTCTGGGAACATTTTCATATGATCTTTGAGTTCCTAAAGCAGCATAGGAGGCGTCGCCTGCGAGCGCGGCCGTTTCCGAAAGAATGGCTGGTGTTGATTCAGCGTCATGTTGTATTTTTTCATAAACTGTCCGCGAGCGACCGCGCGGAACTACTTGGTCACATTCAAGTATTTCTTGCCGAAAAACGTTTCGAGGGATGTGGCGGTTTCGCGATCACGGATGAGGTCCGCGTGACTATCGCGGCGCAAGCTTGTCTTCTATTGTTGCATCGCAGGACGGACTATTTCCCCGGTCTGCTAACGATTCTTGTTTATCCATTGACATACATGGTGCAGGAAGACCACCAGATTGGTGAGCATGTTTGGGAAGAGGGAACCGTGAGTCGTCTTGGCGAGACCGGCCGTAGAATGGGGTCGTTGGTCCTCTCCTGGGGCGCGGTCAAACATGGCGCGGCTGATCCTTCCGATGGTAAGAACGTTGTTCTTCATGAATTTGCTCATCAACTTGATTACGAAAATCACGCAGCCGACGGAGTGCCGGGATTAGCAACTGGCGAGCAGCAATCGGCCTGGAGCGAAGTTATGAGTTCCGAGTTTGCGTCGTTGCGCGCGGCCGATGAAACCGGGATACCAACCTTGCTCGATACTTACGGAGCCACTGATCCTGCTGAGTTTTTCGCGGTATCGGTCGAGGCGTTCTTTGAGCAGCCACGTGCGTTACGCACTCGTCACCCGCGGCTATACGCGGAATTGCAAAAGTATTTTCAGCAGAACCCTGCCGATTATTCTGCTGAAATCCAATCAACCTGAAAACCGTTGCGCATAAGGTGGTGCAGGAGCGGTTGAGAGAAAGGCTGTCGATTCTCTATATGCCAGGTTTTCTACCGCTAACAATTATCGCCTCCGCGGGGAAACTTATTGTTCCGCTCGCAAAATATCTCCGCGCAACATCGGCAACAGCCTGCTTCACAGTTGGTAATTGAGCGGGCGTGAGTCTGGTCATTTTTTCTCGCAAAGTTTCGGACATCTCTGTGCGCAACTGCCAGAACTGGTCAAATGAGATTGGCGCTTCAATTTGCGGAATCTCCACAAATCGGTCGATTACGTCTGTGATAGTCGAAAAGAAAGGATTAGCTTCTTTTGGACCCCAGACAGCAAACGCGACATCTCCACCCTTGAGAACGACCCTCAATGCCTCCCGCACGGCGGCGGCAGGATCGGCGAAGAACATTGCTGATAACCTGCCTATGGCTACGTCAAACGTACAAGCTTCAAACGGTAGATCGTTTGCAGAACATTGTCTGAAATGGATGTTCGTAAGCCCCGTCGGGCTGCTTCCGCATGAGCGCTCTCGAGCATACCGGCCACAGGATGGGTGTACGTTACTGACCCTGTGGGCCTCACAATTCTTGAGATTGTGAGCGATGGCTCGCCGCTGCCACCTCCGATATCAAGCACCTTTTGACCGATTCCGATCTGTGCTTCTTCGACCAAGCCGGACGTCAAAGGCGTGAACATTTCTGTGATCAGGACGCGATACTTGTCCCAATACCGCGCAGAGGTTTGCCACGCGTGAAGCGCTTTGTTCTGGTTCTCGGGAATCACTTTGGTTCGAGGGAGCCGGCCCTTTGTTTCGCTCCAAGAGGACGGGTGACGATCCTTCGTCCCAACGAAGCTAAGCGTTGGTTAGGAGCGAACGGCATGATGCCGCCATTCCGTCTACGCCTTATTGCGGTTGCGGCACGATCCGGAGATATGGCTTGGGCGCTTTCCAGCCTTGCGGATAACGCTTCTTCGCCTCCTCGTCCGAAACTGAACCCGCAATGATCACATCGTCCCCTTGTTTCCAATTGACGGGCGTTGCTACCTGATGCTTTGCGGTCAATTGCAATGAGTCGATCACCCGCAGCACCTCGTCGAAGTTGCGGCCTGTCGTCATCGGGTAAACGAGAATCAATTTAATCTTCTTGTCCGGGCCGACGACGTAGACATTGCGCACGGTTGCGTTGTCGGCCGGCGTACGCTTCTTCGGGTCGCCCTCGACCTCGGCCGGAAGCATCCCGTACAATTTTGAGATCTTGAAGTCAGCATCACCGACGATTGGGTAGTTCGGCGCATGCCCCTGCGTTTCTTCGATGTCCTTTGCCCAGCCTTGATGATCGCCAGTTGAGTCGACCGACAATCCCATAATTTTCACGTTTCTACGCTCGAATTCTGGTTTGATTTTTGCCATGTAACCGAGCTCAGTCGTGCAGACAGGGGTGAAGTCCTTCGGATGTGAAAACAGAATGGCCCAGGAGTCACCGATCCAATTATGGAACCGAATCCGGCCTTGGGTAGTTTCTGCTTCAAAATCTGGTGCTGTCTCGCCAATCTTCATTGTTCTTCCTCCTGTTTCAGTTGGGAGGAAGTTATTTCAAATTCGGGAGCGAAAGTCAATACTCGGCTTGCGAGATCAGCTCGCAGAACTTGTTGAGATCGATGTTGCCACCCGAAACAATGGCGACAATCGGGCCTTCGCCGGCTCTTCCACTGAGAGCCGCAGCGAGCGGTAGTGCGCCGGCGCCCTCGGAGATGACCCGCGCTTTTTCTGCCATGAGTCGCATCGCGTTTTTCGTCTCCTCGAGACTGACGACGAGGTAATCGTCCACCGCCCGTTTCATTCGTTCCCACATGCGAGGAAACATGCTTTGGCCGCCGGCGCCATCTACAAATGAAGCTTTCCAATTCGTGAACACTTGCGGCGAACCTTTCTCGAATGAAAGCGCTGCTGGCGCAGCTGTCTCCGGTTCAACTCCGAAAACCTTCGTCTCTGGCTTAAGCGCCTTGATTGCGCTGCCCACGCCGGTAATCAGTCCGCCACCGCCAATGCTAGCGATGACGGCAGCCGTGTCTGGCGCGTCCTCCAGAATTTCGAGTCCCATCGTCGCGTGACCGGTGATGAAATTGTGATCATCGAACGGGTGAATGAATGTTCCATCGGCTCCGGAAAATGATCTTTCCTCGAGCGCTTTCCATGCGATGTCGTACGGCACGGGGATGAGTTTTGCGCCGAGCCCTTTCATGCGCTCGAGCTTTGATTTCGGCGCCGTTTCAACAACGACGACCGCACATGGGACACCTGCTTGTCGCGCCGCATAGGCAACGCCCTGCCCAGCGTTGCCCGCGCTAATCGTCCAAACTCCGCGCTCTCGCTCGGGCTCGGAGAGCAGCGCCACGGCATTGGCGGCGCCACGCAATTTGTAAGCATTAATCGGCTGCAGGTTCTCCAGCTTGAGACGGACGTCGGGAAATTCCGCCCCAAGCTCGAGGCGAATCAGCGGCGTGCGCGCGATTGTGTTTGCGATTCGCTCGCGTGCTGCGCGTATTTCTGAGAGCTCAATCGAACGAACCGGTTCCACGGTAGTGCGCATCGGATCTTACTGTAGAGGCGGCTGTGCCAGCCGCAATCTGATGCCGTGCAGACGCTTTGCAGGGTAACCATTTCGGTTACCCATGGAGGCAGGCGGAGCGCCTGCTCTACAAGCGAATGCGAGGCTGCTCGTGCAAAAAAAATTGAACGTCTTTGGCAGTGCGGCTATCTGAGCATTCACCATAATTAAAATTACCACTACAGCTCTAATTGCAGTTGCGATGCTTGCCGCGTCCAGCGCATTTGCAGGAGACAAGGCATGTTGTGCCAAAGGCGCGTCAAACAACGCTTCGATGTCATGCGTCAACTTGGCAACACTCAATCTCACGGCCGATCAAAAGGCAAAAATCGAAACGTGGCAGGCCGAATGCATGAAAGCGGGTTGCACGAAAGAAAGCCGGAAGATGTTCCTGCAACGGGCCAGGGGAGTTCTTTCTGCCGACCAGTTCGCTCAATTGAAAGCGCAGTGTAAGAAAACAGCGAGTGCGAAGAACTCCGAAGCCTGATTTTGACTCAACTAGTTTCGAGAGAAATCGCGCCGCAGAAAAACCCCGGCGCGATTTTCGTTTCGGGTCCGGCTGTTCGTGATGCGGCTGCCTAGAACGCTTTGTCCGAGTCGAGCAGGATTGTGACCGGTCCTTGATTGACCAATTCCAGTGACATCATTGCCTGGAAAACTCCTGTCGCCACGGCAACTCCCAACCTGCGAAGCGCCTCGCAGAACTCTTCGTAGAGCTTCTTCGCCTGTTCCAGCGGTGCCGCAGCAATAAAGCTCGGCCTGCGTTGACCGCGCGCCTCACCGTAAAGCGTGAACTGCGAGACAACCAGCGCGCTGGCCTTCACCTCTAGCAAGGAGCGGTTCATTTTTTCCTGGTCGTCCTCAAAGATCCTCAGGTTTGCGATCTTCGCGGCCATACTGGCAGCGACAGCGGACGTATCGTCGCGGCCGACGCCAAGCAAAATCGTCAGGCCCTCCGCGATTTCTCCCGTGACGTGACCCTTCACGGTAACACGCGCGCTGCTCACACGCTGGACAACAGCTCGCATTTTTTCAACTTAGAAACCTTCCAACTATTGGCGCCGCTTTTTTTCGTTTCAGGGGCGACAGTTGCTGTCGTGCCTACGCGGGATCGATAGCACAGCACTACAAGATTTTCTGCAGCAAATCAGCAAGACGCCAGCCAGCTTTGTGTAATTCGTCCCGGACTGTATTCGTCGCCCACGTGCGATAATTCATTTGGTCTGGCCGAGGTTTTTCGTCCGCCTCGCCGGCCGCGACGACGCGATCCTCTTGTTGTTGCGGGTGCACATTTGTGAATTGCACGCGCTCATGCGCCTCGCGTGCGATCGGCAGGATTTCGTCCGCCCACATCTCGGCATAGTTATCGATGGGAATACTTGGCGGCATTCGGCAGTTCCGGGGTTCATGTGTCGCCATCTCGTGAACCAGCTCTTTCTTGAGCGGTTCGATCAGGGCCTGCAAATCACTTTTTCCTAGCGTGCTCGGCGCTTGAGGAAAAAGTGCGTTCACCGCGTCATAGTCCCAAAAGCCGTGGAATTTCTTCTTATGCATGCCGCGCTTGCGTGGCGGTTCGTCGCTCAGCTCAAGTGTAAAGATATTTCCACCCTCATCTCCAAGCACCGACTTGTCTTTGTCGGGATCGGCGATTCGGCCCTGCGTATCGAAATATTCGGCGCCTACGTGCAGCGGCTGATGAATATCAGCCACGTAATGAGCCAGCAAAATCAACGCCACAGGCTTGGTGATTTTGCGGTCATTCTGTTCGGGCACTCGTCCTTGTAAAACCTGAACGCAGAACGGAATCATATGCACGATGTCCCATCTGCTGCGACCCGCGGTTCCGTCGCGATACCTTTGCGGTGGCACTACCGGAACGTCAGTGTAGTGAAACCAGTGATGCGAAGGCGCGGTTGAATTCGGATCGTGCGTTGGCTGATTCGCCCGCCAGAAATCGCGCAGTTGCCTGTCAATTTTGCGATGCGCCAAATAATGGAATGACCTTGGATTGTCCACTCCCTTCTTGTCCCAGCCTTTGATTTCGTCCGGAATCACGGCTGCTCTTTCCAATGTAAGCCCGTCGAGCAACGCGGAGACTTTTGCGGCCGTGGGCGTGTCGGCCAATCGTTCATCCGCAATCGCACCGACGATTTCGTGTCCCAGAGGACCGTACGCTTGCGCCGCAATAGTAGATAAGAGGATGACAGAAATCGCCAGGAGCAGACTACGACAAGGCGCGGATTTCATTTTTAGACCTCGCGATAGTACGAATGAATTCCGTGTCGCCCGAAAGAGTTCCGCCACAATTGTGGGCTCAGCCGCCAAAATTTGCGCGAATTTGTTTGAGGCGTTCCTGAAGTTTTGGGAAATGTGATCCCGCCCAGTAAATTTGGCTGCAGCCCGTACAGCGCCGGAATTGTTCATAGTAGATTTTAGTGAGTGGCTCAAGCTTCTCAATTATGTCGGCCTTCGCGATTTCCTGGAGCGGTGCGTTACAGCGAAGGCACCGGGTAAATGGCGCGATCAATCTAATAAGATCAAACCGGCGAATTACTTCGACGGTTTGTTCATCAGGATCTTGGGATCGGGGGCAGTAACCGGTTTTTACGACTGCGTGCATGAGCAAGCGCCGGTCGCGCGTCAGAAGCGCCCGGTTTTCGCGCTCCATCACAGCAAGTAATTGCCGGTCCCCGGCCTGCGGATCGTAAGCGACATCGAAGCCAAGCAAGCGCAAGTTTCGCGTCAGCTTTCCGAGATGGCCATCCGTGACAAATCGGCTGATTGTATCAACTTGTAACCGTTGTTTCCTGAACTGCGGATATTGTATTCCCGGGGGGTAAAGGTCGAATTGCGCGTCGCTCACGACGCCATAGTCGAAATCCACCGCCTCGCCGTTAACCACGATCAGATCCACCTCCGGATGCGGCACACCGCATGATTCGATCACATCTTTTATCGAGGTTTTTTCGCTCAGGCTACGCTCGACGTTCTTACAATGAGTTCTTAATCCGAGAAAAAAATCGAGATTCCCATGGAAATGAAGGCAAACCGTGAACGGTTTCACGTCAATTAGCGACTCGTGCGTTCGCATATGCGTATTCAAAAGTAGTCGCACGCGGTCGACCTTGGAACTTGCCTGGGCCAAGCGGTTCATCTTCACCGAAATAGCAGTCGATTTGCCAGCGACGCAGCCCGCCGCCTGTGTCCATAATCTTCCAGCGATTGCTGCCAAAGACCTTTTGCACTTCCGGTGAAGTTGTCTCGACAATGGCTCCGTGGCGCAAGCTGCCCTGGGTTGACTTAATCGCCGCTGAATACCGGTCCACCAAAACCCCGCCTCCGCCCGTAGGATTCGAAGCGAAACCAAACGAACCGCCGCCGGCGTAACGAATGTAATGACGCCCGTTAACGGGGGTCACAATTCGGCCGAATCCCTCCTTTTTGACTGAGAGAAGAAAATCGCGGGGGTACGTTCGGCCATGCAATCCCGGTTTTGTAACAGGCGTTGCGTCAAAGCCGCGCTCAAAAGTGAAACCGGATTCTTTTGGTGTGTAATACAGAGTGCACACTACGAAATATTCGCCGTCATGACCTTGTGGACGTCGCGCTAATTTTTCGTTTTCGTAGGCAAGCCGCTGCACTACTTCAGGCCACGGAATGTCGGCGTGAATCCACGAGTGACCCCCAGCCAAAATGACGATACTCGAGACCGTAGTGATTAGTCGCCGAAAACCGATTCGATTGGACCGCCGATTAAAATTTCGATGGGAAGTCGTTTCCATTCGTATTCGTAAGGAGGTTGTTTCCATTGAAATCGCTCATGATAAATCTCGCGGATGCGCTTTATGATTTGCAGTCCGGTAATAAAAGGCTGGAAAGTTTCGCGGTCGATCACATGCAATTGCGCACCTGCGCAGAGTTCACCGGCAAATTTGTGAAAGATCGGCTGAAAATAATTTTCGCGAAAGAAGACTCCTTGCAGTCGTAGCTTGTTTAGCTCGCCACAAAGCTGCTCAGCATCGAT
>QHOK01000206.1 GCA_003218755.1 Verrucomicrobiota bacterium | reverse complement strand
TCAAGACTACGTTCCTCCAGGCCACGGTCCTCCAGGGCGCGGTCCTCAAGACTACGTTCCTCCAGGCCACGATCCTCAAGTCAACGGCGATGGCGGGCAGCGTGACCCGGATTCGGTCATCATCCTCCGCTTATTGGTTGCGATCGGTGTCGTGGCTTTCATCGTTTACATCGTTTACTGGTTAAAGCGAGAGGAGCGGAAAAAAAAATACCGGCGTCCTGCTCCAAAAGTCGAAGTCGTGCCGGTCAAGGACTACGGGGAGCAACACGTCATACCAAGGCCGCCGAGGTTGGCTGTCGAGCTCTGTCCCGTTCTCGACGCGGGAAATCAGGCGCTGGATAAAGTCAGCCCATTAGCAGAGCAACGAGGAGGCCAATGGACATCCAAATTGCAACGCTGAGCGACATCCTCGATTTTCGCCCTCGCGAATTATCCAAGGAGGAGTGGTCCCGGTTGGAGTCCTTGAAAGGTGTGATGGAACTGCGCCGACCATTAGAAAAAGCCCGCTTGTCGGGTGACTGGGCCGGACTTCGCAACAAGATGCTAGCAGAGGCAGGAGGCCTACTGGACATTCGCATTCTGGACGTTATGCGGTGGGCATGGAAGAAAGGCTTCGAACTGGAAGCCTATCGGGATACTGAAAGATACCCGCCGGACAAGACCTTCAATGTTTCCCTAGTGGAACACAAAATCACATCCACCCACGAGCCCCATGTGGACATTCGGATGAACGACAAAAAGGTGGGCAGCATACATTTCGCCGTGAACATTGAAATTGCGATCAAAGCCGTGATCCTTGAGATTCGGAATGCGCGGATCAAGAAGATTCACGCGGGCGAGTGTAAGGCCAAAGGGAGCTTTCTGTGCGAAGGCCTCCTTCTCGCGGAACGGGAATCGGAGTCCCTCGATCTTCCCGGCACTATCGACCTCGGCGAAGGACTGAAAATCTAGTAGAATCGAAGCCGACATCATCGCGGCTGTCGCAGCCCGCCACGCCGCAGGAAACCTTTAGATCGATTAACCCAGCAACTTGTCTGCCAATACGTCTGCCTTCTCAATCTTTGGCGGCTCTGCCAGTAGCTCGGG
Organism: Verrucomicrobiota bacterium; assembly: GCA_003218755.1. Lineage (GTDB taxonomy): Bacteria > Verrucomicrobiota > Verrucomicrobiia > Chthoniobacterales > UBA10450 > Udaeobacter. Next base: position 2,556 of record QHOK01000206.1, on the reverse strand, counting down.
CGCTTTCTCCATCAGCGCCTTGGCAACTTTTCCCGACAGGTGGGCGTCGCGTCCGGCATCATCCGCAAATGCGTCGAAGATGGCGAAGGTGGTTGGGCTAAGTCGAATGCCGAACCAAGCGATTGTTGCGGGCTCTTGTTGCACCAAGCCTTGCCCGTCGCGCAGAAATTTAGCGACTTCGTTTTCTTTGCCCGGTTTTGCCTCGAGTTTAACAAATAATGCTTTCGTGGTCATGTGGTGATCTCCTTGTACTGTTTTACTCGGCAGCTGTGGAGATCGTATCTTTGTCTCAGTTCAAGTCGAACTGAATCAGTCTTCTCCGAGCCGTTCGTCGCAAGGGCCGCAGTTTATCGACTCTAGATCGGAACAGGGTTAGTGCGTCGCGTTCTGAGCTGCATAAAAATCATCCTGCGAAAACCGTGGTTTTTTGTAGAGGCGGAAATGAAAACGTAGAGTGTGCATATAAAACTATGCTTTTCGATTCAGCCTGCGGACGCGTGCGAGTCTATCGGATAGTCGTGAGTTGCAGTCGAAGGTGAATCCCCCATACCGCAAGCGACGGGAGGTGGCTTCTGCGGCTCGTTCGACGCTCGCTTCACCAATGTGGATAGGCATCAGCTTAATTCCAACCTGGCTACAAAAACTCCAAGAGCTCGGCGAGTTTAAAGGGATCAATGCGATTAGGGGACATCGGCCTTCGAAGAAGTGATGGTCGCGGATCAGGTGAACAACGAGGCCTGGGCCGGTGATCTCCTCGCCCGTGTTCAGGTTCGTGACTTGCCAGTCGACAGAGCCGTGTCGGACTCCCAAGCCTACCGAGCACTGAGCGCGGTGCGGGTTGGAGGCCCATGGACAAATCTGGAAACCCTGTCGCACTTGGATCCGGCAATCGAGCGCTCCTAAGCGAGCTTGATGGTTAGGAGAGGTCTCGGCAGCTGCGATGAGAGCATCAAGTTTAGACGCAATCTCCGCGTAGGTGAGGTTCAGATTCCGCAGCGTTTCCGCGTCCGCTGCGATGACCTCTTGGAGTCTCTCATTCGGACCGAGGAATCCTGTCCTCGAGAAAGCTCCGGGCCGCATCCTGGCTTCAATCTCCGCTTCGCTCGGCGGCTCATCACTGGTCGGTTGGGACTCCTTCAACCCGGTTTCCCTGCTGAGTCGGTTAAAAATTATTGCCGCTCTGTACGCGGTCGCGGCTTTTGTACGATCCGTCTTGGTGGGGGCGGCGTTACCCAGCCAACGTTGTTAACGGCTGCCGGCGTCACGTAGATATCGCCCGTTCTGATCCGCTTGTCGGGTCCGATGAGCGTGGCCAAGACAAAGTAGGCGGGTTGGAGGTAGCGCTGTTCAGCATTCCGACCTAACTCATAGTAACAAAAGCGTACTTCACCAATTTCCACTTCTCCGACCAACCCGCGCTTCTCCCACATTCGACTTGCTCCCTGCAGGGCGTGCTCCGGCGGGTGGAGTTGTATCACCTTTCTATAAACTCGGCCGATGCGTCTTGAAATGTGATCGAGACAGGTCAACTTGCCCTCGTGGTCGAGATAAACCATTACCTTGCTACCGGGACCGTCGACAGGCACGCCACGAATGATCGGCTGGAAGCAGACGGCTACGTCGATAACCCTGTGGTCCTCGATGATTCGGTCGGGGCCAGCTGCGGCGACGTGCAGGCGGCTGACCTTCTGAACCCTCGAATTTTTTGGAAGGAGCTTGTATCGCCTTAGATGGGCGCGGGCAAGTTTGATCGCGTCCTCATCCGAAAGTTCCACGTTTCCCCCGTGATCGCCAGAATCGTTTTTGATTGCCGGACGGCAAATGATCCGGCTCGCTATGCCAGTGACGATTTCTGCACACGCTTACGAAGTCCGACCGTGCAAAGATCCAGCGCGGCGTCGATTGAGCAAATTTGAACCCGCTTTTCCTAGGTCGTAGCCCTAGCGAGGTATCAAAAAAGTTTGGACTTAGGCCGAATCTAAAGTCCTTCTACAACGCCGGACCGCAACCGGGTTTCAAACAATGTTGCGTGGCAGCGACTGCGGGCGTTACACGGTGCGGAGAGGCGGTTGCTAGGAGCCGTGCTGATAACTTCATAAGAACACCGGACCAGGATAAGTCCCCGTTTAATCCGGGCCCCCGCAGTCGACTGTCAGAACTCGCGAAAATCGCCGCTGATTCTTGCTCAAGTTCAGACCGGCGCTTCGCGAATCGCACTTCCGCAAATCGCAAAAAGATTAAACCAAGAACTGGTCCGGAGTACTGCTGCGAGCTAAGGCCTGAGTTTGCCCGCAACTGATCTGCCGCGTCCCACAGACTCTTCTCAAGGGTCTCAGTTGCGGTGTCTTTGGCTGAAGGCGCGACCCACTGCACGAGCCTGATGGTAACTGAACTACCCCGAATTGAGCAAGAGGACGTAGAAGGCGAACGTTGCGATCAGTTCGAGACGCGTACCAGATGAAACGCTCTAGAGAGCTTATAGGGGTTCAACTCGATGCCACTTTTGTTGACGAATAGTTGACAAATCTGCTGCGCTTTAGTGCGCGGCGATGCTTT
>QHOK01000162.1 GCA_003218755.1 Verrucomicrobiota bacterium | reverse complement strand
CGGGCAGTCACCCGATGCTGTGACTCGTGTACTCCATCAAGAGGATCGAAACGCACGACTAAATGGGCGATTTCAAAGAGCCGTAAGCGTCACACGTAAAACAAAAAGCCGCCATGTGGTGAAGCGCGACGGATGATTGCAAGTTGCTGCTTGGTTGTGGTAGGGCCGTAGCTTTAGGGATTGTTGACCACTTGCGGGGCGGGTCTGCTCGCTTCAAGGCTATTCGCCGATTCGAGTTCCACAAACGCGGTCAACGCCTTCCGTCGTCGCGATGCGCGTCAGCAATCCAGATCGTTCGCCCGTTGGAATCAATCGCTGAGACACAACCCCAGTGAAGTTTTACTGGGAGCTGCGTCGTAGCGTCCACCCTTCCGCATGTTATCACTACCCCATAGTGGCTGAAGATTCGTGTGGTGGAATGCGATACGTCGCTGTTCAGGATCGGTCAAATCAAACGAAGAAACTGGTCGAATGTGATCTATATGCCATCCTTTTCTACCATAATTCTCCCACGACATTCCCGGCAAAAACTTAGATTCAAGGTAAGTGATTAGCTCACTAATTGGACAGCCTAGAAGTCCTCTGATCCACGCCGTTACGCTTGCGCTTTGCGTTGCCGGGTACGTGCGAAGCGCCTGCCCGACGCGCGCTCTAAGGTTCCCTCCGATTGCGTACGACTTATCAGTTCTGCGGCGAATCCGAGCCCACGCGTTCTTGTAGGCGCTCGCTCGTTTTACACAGCGTCGGTCTGATGCTCCGCGAAGTGCGCGCCCTCTAGGACTCTTGCGGTACGAACACTGCCAGGCCCGAATTTTCTCTCTATTGCGGCGCGTGTAATCCCGGTGTCGCGCGAAAATGATCGCTTTGTCTCGCTGGTAACGCTTTGCTTCGTAGGCGCGGCATTCTTCGTTGTTCTCGCGCCAGCGTTTATGCGCCCGCGCTTTATAGCTCTCCGAATGCCGTTCGTAATCCGCGTGTTTCCACCGCCTCAATTTTTCGCCGTTGCGGGCAAGGTAAGATTTCCTCTTTTCGTAGAGCGTGGCTTTATTCTTCTCGTAATAAATTTTCCGGTATGCAGCGATCTTCGCTCGGTTGCGTCTGCGACCAGCAGCGGCGATTGCATTTGCTCGTTCAGGGTTACGAGCTCGCCACGCCCGCATCCGCTCGGCGTTCTTAGCTCGTCTCTCTTCGATAGTCATTTGCAATTGTTCACAATTATTTTGTGTTGCGCGCTTCCAATTGTGCCTCTTTTGCTCTCCACACGGCAATTGACAAAATGATAATGAACGGTCGCAATGACGCGCGCGACGTTCACGGTTGCTGCGATCGTACTTGTTTGCAGTACGGCAACGGCAACCCCGCAGCCGTCGTCAGTCACATTTGAATCGCCCTGCGAATGCCGCGACAATCACGGCCAGCATCGCTGGGCAGTAAAAACCGATCCGGCAACTCCGCCCACAGATGCGAGCGCGATTCAATCAGTGACGCCCTCAGATGTATTCAGTTGGCCCGGCCCGGACGTACCTTTGACGCAAAGCTCAGAGCGTACCGGGATCGAGAATAATTGGTTTGCTCTCACCGGGAAAGTTATCGCCGTGAAAGTTGAGACGGACGGCGATCTGCATATTGCGCTTGCAGATGCGACCGGCGACAAGCCGGGGGTCGTGTCCTAATTTGGCTGGTAAGAATTACAAACGTCGCTTTGGTCGCGGCCATTTGTCGAAGATTGCGCACAGTCCCTTGCGATAGAACCTCAGCCGGAAGCCGTATTTCTTCGCAAATTGCGTGATCTGTGCCTCTCGATCTTTCTCGTGAAGTGGCCAGAGGCGCCTCAGTTCACGCTCGTAAACAACGCAATGCTTCCATTCGCCAACTTGCAATTCGCGGTCGATTTGGCTCGCAAGTGACTTCATGCCTCGGCACAAAATGCTCGCGACGAGGGATTGTAGTCAGGGCGTACCATTTTTGTCGTACTAATTTGACCGTGCTTTACTTGCGAGTGCGGCTTTGACGGCGCTCTCCGGCGAATCGACTGGCGGAATTTCAAGTACAGCGACTACCTTGTTTTGATTGCCATCTCGGTAGCTCCACGCGTAAGCGCGTTTCGCTTGGCGATGACCGACAAGATCGAAAACTTCAACCTTCCCTTCCCATGCAGCTTGACCCTCGAAAACTTCTTTCACAGGAACGGATTCGACGTGAAGCGATTCGCAACCATGCGTCGCGCGGATGGCATCTTTAAGCTCCGTAATCTCTTTAGGCGGCATCCACTAAATTAGACATGATTGCGTGGACTCGGCTTAAGCGGCGGTAAGACCCGCCCGGATTACAGCGGATATCAGGATTGACGCAAGCGCGACCTCATCGCGACGATTCCGCAGTTGCTTTTGCGTGCTGTGGAATGCGTCGCGCGTTAATACAACTGCTTCCCGAGGATCATCGGTCAATCGCACTTCGGCTGTGTTTCTCAGTTGTTTCACTTATCTTAACAAGCGCCAGCTTGATTTCCGGTATAGTTGCGGAAGCGGTGCGTTTCCAGTCTTCGACTGATCTGCGTTAAACTCCGCACGATGTCCACGTCCAACGGCGTGAGCGGTAAGCTAAACGCAGACTCGCACAGCGCGTTCGGATGAAACTTCACCCTATTGCGCTGGTAGTCGATTTCAAGTTCACCATTAAGCTTTTCAGTCTCTCTGGGGGTTGTCATCGGATTTGGTCCTTTTAGTTGTGCATTTCTCAC
>QHOK01000161.1 GCA_003218755.1 Verrucomicrobiota bacterium | reverse complement strand
CAGTTATTATACGGAATCTGCAAAAGATGCTGCAGCCTTGGAATCGCGCCGTTTTTGTCGCCGACTAAGACCTCGACAAACGCCAAATTTTCCTCGACCCTAGGCCCATCGACTGCATCCTTCCCACTTGGCAGCAACGTGATCGCACGCTCGGCTTCTTTTATCGCTGCATCCTTCTGGCCGAGCACAGCATGTATTAGCGAAAGCACTTGCGCAAAATTCGGGTTATCAGGGTCTTTCTGGCTGAGCGGTTCTAGCGGACGCAGCATTTGTTGAGCAGTGGCTCTCGCCCCGACAATATCGCCGGCATTTTCCTG
>QHOK01000160.1 GCA_003218755.1 Verrucomicrobiota bacterium | reverse complement strand
GTGAAAATTTCCTGTCGCGTCGTAATGGCCCCAACCAACAGTTCCGATTCCTGGAATTAGTCCAAACCAGTTCACGAACAGAATAAAAATGAAAATCGTCGCAAAAAACCAAAATCCTTTGGCCACTAACTCACGGCCGATGATGTTTTCCAAAAAGTTGTGCAAACCCTCAACTAACCACTCCCAAAAATTTTGAATCCCGCTGGGGATGGCCTTAACCTGCCGGGTGGCGATTTGTGAAAAAATGATGATGCCGGCGGCGACGATCCAGGTGACCAGCATCGAGTTTGTGATTCCGAAGCCGCCGAACTGGACAAGCATCTGTGGTTTTAGCGAAACGCCCTCGTGCTCGGGTTGGGTGGATGGGTTCTCGGCAGCGAGCGTTGATGTTGCGAGGGCAAACCCGCAAAGCAACATCACCACGCCGAAAAGAAAACAACGATTGCGCATTTTTAAGATACAGCTGTAGCCGGCATGTGTGATGCCGACCTGCCGAGGTCATCCGCCTTCGCAAATGCTACGGCGGACAGGCCACCCCGGCTACAACTCGAACGCGCATACCAAAGCGCGTTTTGCCCTGATGACAAACAAAATTCTCGGCCGCGAGCTTATTTCGCCGGCAATCCTTCGGCAAACCGTGGAGCCAGTTGGGCAACCAGATTCGATTTCACCGGCTCGGAGGCGCCATTCATAGTAATCGCTTCTTCGTAGAACGATTCTAACTGATCGATCTGGGCGTCCTGCTCGAATCGTTCAACCACCGTGGCGTGTGCGCGCGCTCCCATTTGCCTTAACAGATCGGGCGAACGTGTGATTAGCTGCATGGCGTTTGCCAATCCAACGTGATCTTCCTCAGCCACCAGGAACCCGGTACGCCCGTGATCCACTGCCTCGGGAATTCCACCATGACGCGTCGCAACCACTGGCAATCCAGTCGCCATCGCTTCCAAAACCGAGTTCGGGACACCCTCCTGATCTTGATTCGGGGATATCTCGCTCGGATGTAGAAACAGGTGCGAACTCGCGTAAAGTTCCAGCAGTTTCCGTTGCGACAGAAATCCGACAAAGTGCACGTCCCTTAGAATTCCCAGCCCGCCGGCTAGCATCTCCAGTTCAGGTTGCAGAGGCCCCTTGCCGGCGACGAAAAATTCCGCTTTGGGATTGTCTTTCTTAAAAATTGCAAAGGCGCGCAGGCTCGTCGCAATGCCTTTTTTCGGAATCAACCGGCACGCCTGGACCACTCTCCATTTGCCATCCGGCGGCGGTTGTCTATCCACGAAAGGAAATTCATTGAGAGGGATGCCAGTCCGATTGATTCGTAGTTTTTCCGGTGGGCAACCCAATTGTATCAACCGGTCAACCAGCGATTGGGAACGCGCGAACACGAGCGGAACTGCATCAAAAAGACGGCGCAACTTTGCCGGATAATCTTTGATGTCCTGTTTGTGCGCGACGTCCGCGCCATGGAAGGAGACCACGCATGGCTTGTCCCACTGCTCGATAAAAGGAAGCAGGTGCACACCGGTATGGCCAAAATAAATATGCATGAGATCTGCGCCATGCCGCTCCAACAACGAATCCAGCGTCTGATATTCGCCCCGATAAACGATCGGGGGCCGGCGTTCCACGAATTTCAACCAGCCGTGCACCAGTAGGTTTGTGCGCCGCTTTGGAATGATTTCGATATCGTCAAACGGAAACCGCTCTGTATTTTGGACTTCTTTGGTAACTACGAAGGTATCGACGCCGCGCAGCGCTTTCACTTGCCGATAAATGTGCAACATCTCCGACTTAAGAAAGCTGGAGCAATAGCTGGCTACAACCCGTCTGCCCATAAAACAGCGCCAAGTTTCGCTAGGGATTCTGGACTTGTCCACCTTAAATTCCCGGGGAAATGACATCTTTGTCATTCGTCATTGTCGCTGCCAACGTCTTTTTTAAAGCATCGATTCCCTCCCCCATCGCGGCTGAGCAGGGAAGGATCTTGATTCTGGGAAATCTCTCTTGCATCGCTGTGAGATTCCTCTCCGCATCCATCAGATCCATTTTGTTAGCAACAACCAGCCATGGGCGCGATGAAAGCGTGGGATCATAAAGATCGATTTCGCGCCGAAGATTTTGCAAATCTTCTGTGGAATTGCGTCCTTCGCTTCCGGCGACATCCACCACGAATACTAAAATGCGGCAGCGCGTGATGTGGCGCAAGAATTCGTGCCCCAATCCGAGCCCTCGGTGCGCTCCTTCGATCAAACCGGGAATATCCGCAATGGTGGCCCGCCGGTAGCCTGGCAATTCCATCACGCCGACGATCGGATGCAGCGTCGTGAACGGATATGCCGCAACCTTCGGCCGCGCAGCGGAGATTTTCCGCAACAGTGTCGACTTGCCCGCATTCGGATAACCGACAAGCCCTGCGTCCGAGATCGTTCGCAACTCGATGAGAAAATACCCCTGCTCGCCATCTTCACCCTCCGTGTATTGGCGCGGCGCACGGTTGCGCGAGCTCTTGAAGTGCACATTGCCCTTACCTCCTGCTCCGCCTCGACAAAGCACAAATTCCTGCCCGTCGCGGGTAAGATCGACGACCAAATCCATTGCGGACTGCGAATGGCGGATTGCAGATTGGGCTGGATTGGGCGTTCGGTGTTCGGCGTTGAAGGTTGGGCGTTTTCCGTCTTCTATCCGCCAAACGATCGTACCGACCGGAAGCTTCGCCACTTTGTCCGCTCCTGCGCGTCCCGCCATTTTTTTCCCCATCCCGTGCCCGCCGTTCTTTGCTTTAATGATCGGCTCGTACAAAAGATTGGCGAGATTATCAACATGCCGGTCCGCTCGCAGGATCACGTCGCCGCCGCGTCCGCCATCGCCGCCATCCGGCCCGCCTTTCGGCACAAATTTCTCCCGCCGAAAACTGACGCTCCCGCGCCCGCCCTTTCCTGCTTGTGCAAAAACTTTGACCCGATCGACAAACATTCTTTAAACGTTGCACCGTTAAGCCGTTGAAGAGTT
>QHOK01000159.1 GCA_003218755.1 Verrucomicrobiota bacterium | reverse complement strand
TCGCGCTGGCGGGATTAATCATGTATGCGATCGCCTGGTCGCAAGGCATCGGCAAATCGAGTTGGGCCAACTGGCGCACATCGCTGATTATTGGCGCGTGTTTGCTGCTCGCAGGCAACGGCGGGGTGACAATCTCAGAAAAGTACATCGATTCCGGACTGGCGGCACTGATCGTGGCTATTGTTCCCATTTACATTGTGCTGCTCGGCTGGGCGTCGGGAATGGCGCCCAAACCAACTCCAATTATGTGGCTCGCGCTCGTCGGAGGTTTTGTTGGCGTGGGCATTTTATTCGGTCCGGCCCTGCGTTTTTCCTCAAACGACGGCCGACACCCTGCAATTGGAATATCGATTCTGCTCGTCTCATCTTTTATCTGGTCGGTAGGCTCGCTCTACTCGCGCTCTGCAAAACATGCTGCCTCACCTTTTCTCACGGCCGCTCAACAAATGCTCTGCGGAGGAATGCTCCTTTTGTTCGTCGGCATCGCCACAGGCGAGCTGCGACGCCTTCATCCCGGCTCCATCTCCATGTTGTCGCTCGCTTCATTTATTTATCTGGTGATCATTGGAGCTGTGGTTGGATACACGGCTTACATTTGGCTGCTTCGGCACTGCGAGCCGGCGAAAGTCGCCACTTATGCATACGTGAATCCGATCGTCGCGGTCCTGTTGGGCACTCTTTTTGCCGGCGAAACTGTAACCATGCGCACGTTGATTGCCGCCGCTCTCATTGTCGGTTCCGTTGCACTTGTAATCACGGCGCAGCAACTAAGATCGAGAGTCGAGCCACCCATTAGCGCGGCGTTAGAGCCGGCTGATTGAACATTATGGCTAGCGAAAATCCGTCTCGTGATCCGAAAGAACCTTTCGTGAGCGGCAGTCGAACGGATCGACGGGAAACAATCGATGTGGTCAGGCGCAACTGGCAGGCTGAAGTCGAGACCGCGCGAACTTATCGCGATCTGGCCGAGCGTGAGCTCGACGAGAGACGCAAAGGCGTTCTTTTGCGCATGGCCGAAGCGGAAGAGCGCCATGCGCAGCGTTGGGAGAAGAAGCTTAGAGACCTCGGTTTAGAGCCACCTGTATTCAAAGACACGATTGTGCGCCGATTGAATCGTTGGTGGAACAAAATAGCGGGAGCCGAGATCGCCATTCGCCGCATGGAAGCGACGGAAGAACGGCAGGAAGCGCAATTTCACGATCAAGCCCAGCGCGCATTAGCCGGCGAACAGGATGTACAAGAATTTTTGCGGCATAGCGCGCTCGAAGAAAAAGCGCACGCGCGCGCGCTGGGCGCCATGGTACCACCAGCCGGCCCGCGAACTGCGCTGGACAAGATCCTGAAGCGCGAACGCTGGCATGGGCGAGGGGGCAGTTGGGTGGCCGATGCGATCTACGGCGCAAACGACGGGCTTGGCGCGGTGTTTGGAATTGTTTCGGGCGTGGCTGGCGCAACCAATAACCAGCAACATTACATTTTGATTTCCGGGCTTGCGGGGATGCTTGCATCCACACTGTCGATGGGCGCGGGAGCGTACCTTGCCGCAAAAAGCGAGGCGGAAGTTTATGAAGCCGAGATTTCGCGCGAGCGCGCAGAGGTCGAAGAAAATCCCGAGGAAGAGATCGAAGAGATGTCGCTCTTTTACCAATTGCAGGGATTCACTCCGGAGGAATCACAGAAAATGGCGGAGCGCCTGGCGCAGCAACCGGAGCAATTCGTACAGGCGATGGCGCAAAGTGAGCTCGGCTTGTCCGAGCATCGGTTTCCGAATCATTGGACTGCTGCGATTTCGGCTGCGGTTTCCACTGCGATCGGCGCTTTTGTTCCAATCATTCCATTCTTTTTCTTCGGCGGCATGGCTGCGGTGATCGCTTCCTTCGGCATTAGTCTGGCAGCACACTTTCTCGTCGGCGCATTGAAATCGCTGATCACCATCCGCTCCTGGTGGGCATCCGGTCTCGAAATGACGTGGATCGGCATCATTGTCGCCGTCGTGACTTACGGTTTGGGCCTGGCTTTTGGTTCGCTCGGTTAAGTCTCTGTGTCTCTTTCGGTGCCGTGACGGACGTCCCAGGATCGGGACAACGAAATCCCGCAAGTGGAATAAGACGAATGCCCGCGGCAGTTCGACTGGCGAAACGCAAATCGCCGTCCAAGCTGGAATTTAATGATAACAACCGTACTTGGCACGAGCATTGCAAAGGAATTGACACTGTCCTAAACAAGCGGTTGAGAAATAGTCAGTGACCAGAATTTTAATCGCAGACGATCAGCGTGATGTGCTTGAAGCGCTGCGAATCTTACTTAAGGGCGAGGGTTATCAGACGGAAGCCGTCACGTCGCTCGCAGGCATCTTTAACGCGCTGGAAAAGAAAGAGTATGCGCTGTTGCTGATGGACCTGAATTACTCGCGCGACACCACGTCTGGTCAGGAAGGCTTGTCAGCCATTCCAAAAATTCAGGGGCTCGACGGTACGCTGCCAATTGTTGTGATGACTGCCTGGGCGACGATTGAGTTGGCCGTGGAAGCTATGAAACGCGGTGCGCGCGATTTTGTGACCAAGCCGTGGGACAACCAGCGATTGCTGACAATAGTGAAGACGCAAATCGAGCTCGCTTCAGCGCTCCGTCGCGAACGCAAGCTTGAGGCGGAAAACGAAATGCTGCGCGGCACCATGCCAGATTTGATTGCGCAATCGCCTGCGATGCGGCCTGCCATCGAAATGATTTCACGGGTCGCGCCGTCCGATGCCAACGTGCTAATTACCGGTGAGAACGGGACTGGGAAAAGTCTAATTGCGCGGGCGATTCACGCCCTGTCGCCACGAACGTCGCGTACGATGATCACCGTAAACATGGGCGGCTTATCCGAAACCCTCTTTGAGAGCGAACTGTTCGGACACGTGAAAGGCGCCTTCACTGATGCAAAGGCGGATCGAGCAGGCCGATTCGAACTCGCGGATGAGAGCACGCTTTTCCTCGACGAGATCGCAAACATCCCGCTCACACAACAGGCAAAACTGTTGCGGGTGATCGAGACTGGAGATTTTGAACGGGTGGGCTCATCGAAAACTCTGCATGCAAACGTGCGCATTATTTCCGCTACGAATGCAAATCTTGACAATGAAGTTGCAGCCGGTCGTTTTCGACAGGACCTCCTGTTTCGCCTGAACACAATTCAGATTACGCTGCCGCCTTTGCGAGATCGACGAGAGGACATCATGCCGCTCGCCAACAGTTTCCTCCGGCAACACGCGGAGCGTTATCGGAAAGAGATTAGCGGTTTTGATGAAACTGCCCGGGACTGTCTGTTGCAGCATGCTTTTCCCGGAAATGTTCGCGAGCTCGATCACGTCGTCGAACGCGCTGTGCTTATGACGCAACATCGACAAATCGGAGCGAGCGATCTGGGC
>QHOK01000158.1:2042-5738 GCA_003218755.1 Verrucomicrobiota bacterium | reverse complement strand
ATCGCACAAGTGATGTTGAAGCGCTGCTGCCCGCGCTCCATCAACTCGCGCGTAACTTCCAGTGGAATACCTGTTCCCCAGTGATCGCCCATTTTACCAGTGTTGTAGTAATCGGTGCCGGCACTAAAGGCGGCATGTGGATGCAAATAGGAACCGACCGCTGCCAAGTCCGCCGTGGCAACTGCTTCCTGTTTCGGCATTTCGTAGCCAATCGGAACTGTGCCAGCGACCGGCAACCGCGGGCCGCGCCCATCGGCAAAGAGATTCAGTGGCGCTTGTGCGCGCACTTTCATCTGGCGCACCATGTCTGGAAAAAGCTCAAGAGGCGGGCCGGTGCTCGTCTGTCCGCGAAATCCAAACGCCGCGATGATCGCGATGGTGCATAGAAGAAAAATCACCAGGAATCCGCGCAACATATTCAATCCTCGTGGACGATCGTGATGTGCTGCCCGCCGCTTTTCTCCAGCAACTCGCGCACGCCACTCTCGGTAAAGCGCGGGTCGCGGGCTTCAATCGCCAGAAAAAATCCGTCATTGGTCACACGGCTAAACCGTTCCCAATTGAACATGGGATGATACCAGCGTGGTAATCCGTTCATGCCTAGCATTGCAAAAAATGAAGCGAACGCCCCGAAAAGAACGGTCAATTCGAACATGATCGGGAAGAATGCAGGGACGGTCCAAAAGTTCCACGGTTTGCCGTGCACATTGAGTCGATAGAGAAACCAAGACGGGCCAAATTCGACCAAGGCAGCGGTAAGCAGACCCGAGACCCCGCCAAACAAAACCCATCCGCTCAGCCAGGATTTTCCCAATCCCATCGCTTCATCCATTCCATGAATTGGGAACGGAGAATAGACGTCCCAGCGTCTGAAACCCGCATCTCGGACGTGCTTGGCCGCTTCGTAAAGGGCGGCTGCGCTCGGGTACTCCGCTGCCATTGCGTAAACTTTGTGACCGGCAGGAGTCCTCATCATATGCGCTCCTTTCCGCGAGGAGATATCGATTGAATCCCAGGGGGTGTGGCATAATGCGGGTCCGCCTCAGGCACAGCGGTCTTTACTTCCGACATCGCGATCATGGGCAGAAAACGAACGAAGAGCAGAAAGAGCGAAGTGAAAATCCCGAGCGTGCCGATGTATGTCCAAATGTCCACCCAGGTCGGGATAAACAGCCCCCAGGAGGAGGGGAGAAAGTCGCGATGCAATCCACCGGCGATGATGATGAAGCGCTCGAACCACATGCCGGCGTTCACGCACATGCAGACGAAATAGACGACATAGACATTCCGGCGGCACCACCGGAACCAAAAAAGCTGCGGCGAGAGGCAATTGCAGAAAAGCATCCCCACCCACCAGTACCACCAGTAGGGACCGAAGACGCGGTTCCAAAATGCGAATCGCTCGTAAGAATTGCCGCTGTACCACGCCAGGAAAAATTCCATCATGTAGGCGTAACCAACGAATGAACCGGTCAACAAAATGATCTTCGCCATCTTGTCGATATGCTGCGGTGTGATGACGTCTTGCAGCTTGAACATGGCCCGCGCCGGCAACAGCAGCGTCAACACCATGGCAAAACCGCCAAAGATCGCGCCGGCAACGAAGTAGGGCGGGAAAATTGTCGTATGCCACGTCGGCAGGATGGACGTGGCGAAGTCAAATGATACCACGCTGTGCACCGAAAGAACCAGCGGCGTAGAAAGACCGGCCAACAGTAGGTAAGCCATTTCGTAATGACGCCAGTTGCGGTTCGAGCCGCGCCAGCCGCACGCGAAAATTCCGAAAAGAAACTTTCTGATCTTCGTCGTAGCTCGATCGCGCAACGTCGCCAAATCAGGAATCAGACCCGTGTACCAAAATAGAACCGAGACTGTAAAATAAGTCGAAACTGCAAACACATCCCATACAAGCGCGCTGCGGAAGTTTGGCCAAATCGCCCAGTTGTTAGGCACCGGCGCCAGATACCACGCCATCCAAACACGGCCCACATGCACGCCTGGGAAAATCGCGGCACAAATGACCGCAAAAAGGGTCATCGCTTCCGCGGAGCGGTTAATCGAAGTACGCCATTTTTGGTGGAGCAAAAATAAGATCGCGGATATGAGCGTGCCTGCGTGTCCGATACCGATCCAGAAAACGAAGTTGGTGATGTCCCAGGCCCACCCGACCGGGATGTTATTTCCCCAGGTTCCAACGCCAGTGGAAATCTGGTAGCCAAGGCAGAAAAGACCAAAGGTCGCGGCGCTCGCAGTGATCGTAAAGGCTACCCACCACCAGCGCGGCGCTGGTTGTTCGACGACCCCAGAAATGCGCTCGGTTAGCCAACTGAAGTTGCGCCTGTTTAAAACAAGCGGTATGCGCGCGATCTGTCGCTCCGCTTCTTTGATTTCCGGTGCTGCTGGTGTTGCGTCCATAAGATCTATGGAGCATGGGCCTGTGGCCTGTGCGCCCAACGGGGATGTTCCCAGTTGCCTAGCGAAACGAGCAACATGGCCGTTTGGCACACAGACAGGATGTCTATGTTCCGATTCATCATTCCGGTACCTTCTCCTCCAGGCTTGCGACTCCGATATTCGCCGCGTCCGGCATTTTCGGGTTCGGATTGCGAATGCGCGCCAGATAACTGGTTCGTGTGTTCACGTTCAAATATTCGAGGAGACGATAATTGCGGTCCTGCTTTTTCATTTTTGAAACGCGGCTTTCCGGATCCTTGATATCGCCAAAAACAATCGCTTCCGTGGGACAGGCTTGCGCGCACGCCGTTGTAAACGAATCGCGAGGGATAAGCGTCTCGGCTGAAGCGCCGGCACGCGCATGCGCCGCAATTTTTGCTTCCTCAATACGCTGGACGCAGAACGTGCATTTCTCCATCACTCCACGCATCCGCACGGTAACGTTGGGATTTTTCTGCATCTTGATAATGTCCGGCGCGCCTTTGGTCGTGAGCGGCGCGAAATATTCCTCGTAAATGCTTAATGCGCCGGCGATCTTCTTTTTCCCGACCGGTCGCTGGTTGTAATCGAAGTAATTGAAGCGGCGCACCTTGAAGGGGCAGTTGTTCGAGCAATATCGGGTGCCGATGCAGCGGTTGTAGGCCATGACGTTGAGCCCATCCTCGCTGTGGACAGTAGCGTTGACGGGACAAACCGTTTCGCACGGCGCGTTCTCGCAGTGCTGGCACATCATCGGTTCGTGCACGATCTCCGGGTCTTCCGGCCAGTCGCCGCGATCCTGGTCAAATGGTTTTCTGCTTGCGTAATACCGATCGATCCGAATCCAGTGCATCGCACGGCCATGCGCCACCTGTAATTTGCCCACGATCGGGATGTTGTTCTCGCTTTGGCAGGCAATAACACAGGCACTGCATCCCGTGCAGACATTCAGATCGACTGTCATTCCCCACTGCTGTGGCGCGTCGAGAGGTGGATGAGTATAGATGCTCGGCAACTGGTGTGGCCGTTCTTCCTCGCCAGGAATTTTTTTCGCGAAATCATTGTCGGCCCGATAACGTTCAAGCGTTGCTTCCCGGACGAGACCGCGTCCTTCAATGCTGAAGTGTTCCTGGGTAATCGAGAGCGGATAAGCGCGACCGACCTTCGTCACCTTCACGTTCTCGATGCCCTGCGCGCCCGCGACGGCGAAATGTGAATTCGCTGCGCTCCGCAAGAGGTAGCCGTTGAAACCGCTCTGTTCCA
>QHOK01000158.1:0-2035 GCA_003218755.1 Verrucomicrobiota bacterium | reverse complement strand
TGGCCGGGCGATACGAGCGCGGCGATGACCAGCTCGCGTTTGGCCGGCTTCAGACGAGCGCTCTTTTCATTGATCGCAATCTGCACCAGGTCGCCAGTCTGGACGCCAAGCCTTTTTGCAAAAGCAGGACTCATCAGCGCGGCGTTGTCCCAGGTCAGCTTCGTAATTGGATCGGGCAATTCCTGGAGCCAGCCATTATTCGCGTACAGGCCGTCGTCCATTGCGTAACTTCCGACAAGCACAATCTCCGGCGAATCTGCCGCGGGCGTTGGAGGCGGTGCCCAGGAATTTTGGACGAGAGGGCCCGCCGCGTTTGCGTTAAACGTCGGTGACTGATCTTGGATTTGAACGTGAGATGCAAATCCGTCGCGTAGGAATTGAGACCAGGCGGTTTCGAAATCCCCAGGCGGATTCGTCGCGCGAAAAGTCTGCTGCACGAGCTCGGGTCCTTCGGTTTTCGGCCCACCGAGCAGCGCGTTGAGTAATTCGATTTCCGAGAGACCGCCGAAAAGCGCGAGAATCATCGGCTGGACCGACAAGTATTCGCCATCGGAGGTGAGCGCGTCACTCCACGATTCCAGATAATGTGCGGCAGGAACATGCCACTGGCTTAGCGCCGATGTAGAATCCTCGTGATAACCGAGTCGCACAATCTCCGGCACCTTTTTTTGCAAATCGCCCCAATCAAGCGGCAGCTTTGTCTCTCGGTCCCCCACCAATCCGCGCTGCGCGTTATAGACCGGATCGCCACCGAGAATGAACAGTTGCTTGATTCGTCCATCATTCATATCCGCTGCCAGTTGCGAAATGTCGATCAAACTCGCGCCTGGCTTTGCCATCAGATCATTCGCGGCTTCACTGAGCCATTGGTCATCGAACTTCGTAGCGCCGGCCGGAACTTGCAGATTTCCAATCACACTACCAAGACCTGCGTCGTTCGTCCCAGCCAGAATCTTTGCCGCAAGCGCGTGCGCAAACGCTGGAATTTGGCTCGCCGGACAGCGAAGACGATGGTCTGCCATCGCGCCCGTGAGCGTGAAGCGGTTCTCGACAACATAAAGTCGATTCATGTTATCTTTCGGCGCGTTCACACGCCGTCGTGAAGTGAACGCGCGCACCGATGCGAGGTCACCCTGGGCGCAATCAAGAAAATCGCTGTCCAGCGCAAGAACTACATCGGCGCGATCAAACTTCGGCAACACGCGCACGTCGGAACCGAAAGCATTCTGCGCAGCGAACTCTTGTTCCTGACTCAAAAGCGGCTCATAAACGCACCAGCGCATGGCCGGGAAAATCTTCTCCAGCTCAGCGCGCAAGCGATCGCGAGTGGGCGAATGCGTCTCGCCCACCAGAAACGCAAGGCCGTCGCCCTGTTGCGCGAGAAGCGTATTGCGAAGCTCCCTAATGTAGGCATCAAACGCTGCCCGATCGCTCTTCTTCCCTTTGTAAACGAACCGCTGCGAGCGGGACGGATCATAAAGATCAAGAATCGATGCCTGAACGAAAGTGTCTGTCGCGCCCCCGCTTGCCGGGTGCAGCGGATTTCCCTCCAGCTTGATCGGGCGCCCGTCCACGGTCGTTGCGATGAGCGGAATCGCACCGGTACGCCGGGGCATCGCGGTTGCGTAATACAGAAATTTTCCGGGGATTGTCCACTCCACACTCTTTGTAAATGGAACCAGATGTGCTTCCGGTCGCCGGCAACTGTTCAAGCCAAAACCAGCCAGCGCCATCGACGCGCCCATCAATTTCAAAAAATCTCGTCGCGACCATTCGTCGCCCTGCAGTTCTGCTGCGCCTGCGGGAAATTCGCGTTCCAGCCACTGGCGAAATTCGGGCGTATCGCTCAACTCACCGAGACTGCGCCAGTAACGCTTTCCCGTTGGCGGCTCAGGTGGATGCTGGAATATGCGTTTCATCGGTGACAACCCTGACAGTTAGTGGGCGGATCAATGTTCCAGCGTTCTTTTAACGTCTGGCCAATCTCCGTTTGAATGAGTTTTTTCTTCTTCGATAAATCTTCTCCGGCATTCTG
>QHOK01000222.1 GCA_003218755.1 Verrucomicrobiota bacterium | reverse complement strand
GCCTAGCGCCAGAATGCGTTCCTCGGCTTCAGAGAGCACATGCGGTTTCATTCGCCGAAGTTTGTGCAACTTAATTCGCCAATCCTTCAACGCCGGATCGGCAATGAATTCCGCGAACTTCTGGTCATCGATCGCCAGGATTTCCGGAACGACAAACGCTGCCGCTTCACCGATCTTGGTTAGCAGGTTCTGAACCTGCCCGATCCGCGCGAGGTATTCGTTGTTCGTGCTGTCCTCCGCCAGTTGCAGCGATGCGTAGTGATAGACACGCTCCATCTTCAGCTCGAGCGACTTCTCAAACTCAAGAATCTCGGCGAGCGTTTGGGCCGATTCGCCCACTCTGCCCTTCCACTCCTGAAGTTTCGGATACTCCCGCTGTACCCAGGCAAAATCCTCCTGCCATTTGCTTACATCAGCGAAAAGATGAGAGAGGTCCCATTTGTGGGATTCGGGAATGTCAGAGCGCGTTGGAATAGTGGAAGACACGCGGAAAACGTCGAACGCCCAACGCCGAACGTCCAACACCGAATTCAGATCCACGTTTCTGTGACGGGGGTCTATGACCGCCGTCGACGTTTACACAGCGCGGCGATCGCAGAATGGCGCGCGATCAATGCAAGCGCGCGCCGGGTCAATTCTTTTCCCGGCGGGATCTTGTGCCAGGGCGATGCGCCCGAGGGATGTGGCAATGGAATTACATCGAAGCGGTGTCCCGCGCGTTCCACGCGAAATTTGCGACCAATCACTTTCTCTAATTTTGTGCAGTCGATGAATTGCACGATAGCCAATCTTCCGACGGGAATGATGAGACGCGGGCGCAAAATTCGGATCTCATTGTTCATCCATGACGAGCAGTTGCGAATCTCATCCGGCGCCGGAACGCGATCTGTACCGCTCGAATTTTTCCCGGGAAAACAGCGGCAGACTGCCGCGAAATAGATTTTTGATCGAATAGCCGCTTCATTCATCCCGCAGAATTCTTCGAACCAGCGAAAGAGTGTCTTGCCAGCGGTATGCGCAAATGGCCGTTGCAAAACTGGCTCTCTAGGGCCGGGAGCCTGCCCAATGATCATGACATCGCTCACGATTGCGCCGCCTGAAACCGGTGTCGATTGCATGCGCGGGCAGCGACGGCAACGCAATAGTGCCGTCACATGTTGATTGAGCAGTTCCTGCCGGTTCAACCTCATAAGTCCAAAAAGCGATGCGAGGACGTATCGCACTCCAAAAGCACTTCGTGCGAAACTGAGCAAGCTAATGATGCATTTCGCGAAGCTTTGGGAGTGCGCACGCGTCCTCGCGTCGCTTTTTAGCGCCGGAAGATTGAGAAGATCGACAAGAGCAAGCTCAGGACAATGCTGAGGACGATGCAGGTGACGATGGGAAAATAAAATGCCGAATTTTCGCGCTCGATCCGGATATCTCCGGGCAATCGTCCCAGCCATCTCGGCGCAAATCCGCTCCACATCACCAGTCCCACCAGCGTCGCGATGACACCGATGATCACGATGAATTTGCCCAGCTCGCGCACAATTCAAAAAGTTGCGCGAACTGAGCGAAGGCACAAGCTTGAGAGCAAATGCCCGTACAGTTTCGAGATTATTACGAGACACTTGGCGTTCCGAAGACGGCCACCGACGACGAGATCCGTAGCGCATTTCGCAAGCTGGCGCGGAAATATCATCCCGACGTGGCTAAGGATAAAAAGGCCGCCGAAGAAAAATTTAAGGAAATCAACGAAGCCTACGAGGTGCTGGGCGACCCGGAAAAGCGCAAGAAATACGATCAGCTCGGCGCGGATTGGAATCGACCGGGCGGGTTCCAGCCACCGCCCGGCTGGCAGTGGGAAGGGCAGCAACCCGGCGGTGGATTTTATCAATGGGGTGGCGATGGCGGCGGAGTTCAATTCGAGTTCGGTGGAACGGGGTTTAGCGACTTCTTCGAAGCATTCTTCGGCGGCGGCCGCGGCCGCTCTGCTTTCGGAGGATTTGGCGGACGCGCCGCGACAGCCGAGCGGGGCGCCGATGTCGAAGCCGACATCATGGTCACACTTGAAGAAGCGTTGCACGGATCGACCCGAACAGTCTCTTTGCGCCGGGCTGGCTCAAATAAAGTGGAAAATTACCAGGTTAAGATCCCGCGTGGCGTCCACGAAGGACAGCGAATCCGGTTGCGCGGTCAGGGCGAAGCGGGCGCAGGCGGAGGAAAAAGCGGCGATCTCTTTCTTCGCGTGCGTCTGGCGCGACACCCGGATTTTACAGTCGAAGGCAGTGACTTGATTCACGAGGTGAAAATCGAGCCCTGGCGGGCAGTGTTGGGCAGCGAATTGCTTGTGCCCATTCTGGAAGGAAAGGTGCGCCTGAAAATTCCGCCAGGGACCCAGGGTGGGCAGCGGTTTCGTCTGCGCGAACGCGGCCTGCCTGGAGTCTCTGGTAAGCGCGGCGACCTCTATGTCATTGTCCAGATCAACGTGCCGAAGAAACTAACTGAACGCGAACGCGAGATCTGGAGCGAGCTCGCAAAACTGCACGGCGGGTAATGATTGTCATGTCGAGCGAAGTCGAGACATCTCTTACTATTTTCTTTTCTGCTGACGTGGTCGGATCAAGAATCAGAGATTCCTCGACTTCGCTCGGAATGACACATTCATGAAAATTTCCCTCGGCTCAGATCACGCTGGTTTTCGTTACAAGGAAAAGGTAAAAGAATTGCTAGGCTCGCTCGGGCACGAAGTAAAAGACGTCGGCACGTTCAGTGAAGAACCGGTCGATTATCCGCTCTTCATTCGGCCGGCAGCGGAGGCAGTGGCACGCGGCGATTGCGAACGAGGCATTGTGTTCGGCGGCTCGGGCAACGGCGAAGCGATGGTGGCCAACAAAGTTCACGGTGTGCGTTGCGCGCTTTGTTGGAACGAAGAGTCGGCCCGCCTATCCCGGCAACACAATGACGCAAACGTGCTTTCGATTGGCGAGCGGCTAATTCCTGAAGATCTGGCGCTAAACATCGTGCGTATCTGGCTGGAAACCGGTTTTGATGGCGGCCGGCACGAGAGACGCGTAGCAATGTTAAACGCGATGTAGGTAGCGGCGGTTCACCTGAACCGCCGAGGCGATTGGGGTCAATCGCCCCTACCACATCAATCGATCCACGCAAACCGCGACGAGGAATACCGCGCCCACGAATGCGTTGCTCTGAAAAAACGCGCGGTTGATTCCGCCGAGATCGAGTTTCTCGATTTTGTGTTCGTAAACCAGCGCCGCTGCAACCAGAGGCATCGACCAGTAATAGAACGCACCCAGCTTCGCTAGGAGACCAAAACCGATCAACGCAGCAAATGTGAGAAGATGTAATAGCTGCGCCAGACGTAGGCTGCGTGCGATACCCAGTTTCACGACAAGCGATCGAATGCCTTCGCGCCGATCGAATTCGTAATCTTGGCTCGCATAAATCATATCGAATCCCGCGACCCAACAAATCACGCCCGCCGCGAGAACAAGCGGCGTAAGATCGACGCGGCCAGTCTGCGCGATCCAGGCGCCAACCGGAGCGATGGC
>QHOK01000221.1 GCA_003218755.1 Verrucomicrobiota bacterium | reverse complement strand
TCGCGCTGACATGATGAACATTGCCGTCTTCGAAACAGCGAACCACCTGAACAATCGCGTCCACCTCGCGAATGTGATGCAAAAATTGATTACCGAGGCCTTCCCCTGCACTGGCGCCTTTAACCAGACCGGCGATGTCCACAAACTCGATGGCCGTCGGCGTGGTTTTTCGTGAGCGCGAAATCTCGGCGATTTTCTCCAGTCGCGGATCGGGCACGGTGACTACGCCGACGTTCGGGTCAATGGTGCAGAAGGGGTAGTTTTCCGCCGGCGCTTTGTGCGTACGCGTAACAGCGTTAAAAAGCGTCGATTTCCCGACGTTCGGCAGTCCTACGATTCCAGCGCTTAGCATTCAGCCACAGATGAACACAGATTTACACAGATAGATTTCTGTTTTTTCGCCACGAATAATCTATGTTTCATCTGTGTTAATCCGTGGCGAAAGATTATCGGGCCGGCGGGATTTGAACCCGCGACCTCTTGAACCCCATTCAAGCGCACTACCAAGCTGTGCTACGGCCCGCTGAAGCGAATATTGTTTGCCACTTCTGGGTCTGAGGCAAACGTTTCGCCCAGTGAAATGAAAGCGGCCATTCTGCAGCATGCTTGTGTCCGTTCGATCGCGGTCGTAATTCTTCTCTCTGGAATCAGCGATGTTCGCGCTCACTCTCGCAAGAGCATGAAGTTAAATGAAACTGCCTTCGCGTTCGCGGAACAACTGATTAAGCAGGGACATGTGATTGGAGACCGCAAAGGCGCGTGGAGCGAAGATCGTCCGTCAGCAAATGAAGAAAATGCATTTATCCGACAGAACGGATTCGGTGAATACGCAAAATGGCATCTCGGGATCGACGATCGCTATCCGGAGAATACGAAGAGCAGATACAAATTTTCGTACGGCGATTTTAGAAATATTCACCGCTGCGCATTGCTCGCAGCGAAAGCCAGAGCTCGCCAATATGGCTACATTGAAATCGAAAACGCTGCGGCAGAACTGGAACGCGCAATAAAAGAGAAGCCACCAATCAACACGCGCCTTCGCCATCAGGCCGCGGCGACGCAGGCAGATATTCATACATTGAAAAATTCATCTGTATCTCATCTGTGCAAATCTGTGGCGCTAACTCTGCCAAGCCGTCAAAAATGCATCGATCAATTCTGGTAAATCGTCGCTGTAACCGCCTTCGAGCACGACTGCGATCGGAACACCGATGTTGCTTAACCACTCTCCGAATTTCGCGAAGTCTTCGCGCTCCAGACTCAGCTGAAGCAGTGGGTCGCGCGCATAGGCATCGAACCCCGCCGAAACAAGAAGCAGATCGGGTTTGAATTTAACCAGTTTTTCTAGCGAATACTTTGCAACATGAACATGCTCACTCCGCGGCGTGAAAGGAGCGGCCGGATAGTTGTCAATGTTCGCGAAAGATTTCGCGCCGCTTCCGGGATATGCCGGGAATTGATGAATCGACGCAAACTGAATTCGGCGTTTGTGCGCTACGATCGCTTCCGTTCCGTTGCCGTGATGTCCATCAAAGTCCCAAATAGCAACGCCTTCAGCGCCGTTTTCCAATGCGTGGAGGGCCGCAATGGCGATATTGCTAAAATAACAGAAACCCATCGCGCGATCGCGCGTGGCATGATGTCCGGGCGGTCGCATCAAGCTAAATGCGGATTCGCTACGCAACGCGGCGCGCGCTGCTTCAATCGCCGCGCCGGCCGAGTGACGCGCGTACGTCTCGATGTTCGGATAAAACGGCGTGTCGAGATCGAAATCTTCCCGCGCATTCGTAACGCGTTCGATGTGCTGGTGCGAATGCGCGCGCAACAATTCATCATCGGTCGCCGCACGTGGTCGCTGCCATGTCCACTCAGGGTGCCGATCCCTTAACAACGGCGCCGTGCGAGCGATGCGCTCCGGCCGTTCCGGATGGCGAGGACTAGAATATTGGAGGCAGCACGGATCGTAAAAAATAGTCATCAAAGTTGCAAGGTAGCGATCCGGCGCATATTCGACTACGACAATGCTAAACGGCCAGAAAATTGTGGTAGTGATGCCCGCGTATAACGCGGCGCGTACATTGCGCCAGACTTACGATGAGGTCATGGCGCATGGCATTGTCGATCTGGTCATTGTTGTGGACGACGCCAGCCACGATGAAACAGTAGCGATCGCGCGCACCCTGCCGCATGTGCAAGTGGAAATGCATCCGGAGAATCGTGGTTACGGCGCGAACCAAAAGACTTGTTACCAGCTCGCACTAGCCGCAGGCGCAGATATCATCATCATGATTCATCCTGATTACCAGTACACGCCGCAGTTGATTCCGGCGATGGCGGCTCTGGTGGCGAGCGGCCTTTTTCCCTGCGTGCTCGCTTCGCGCATTCTGGGGGGAGGCGCACTTCGCGGCGGCATGCCTTGGTGGAAATACGTCTCAAACCGTTTCCTGACGCTTGTGGAGAATGCTCTCATCGGCGCGAAACTCTCGGAGTACCACACTGGGTATCGCGCATTTTCGCGCCAATTGTTGGAGCAACTGCCGCTGGAGGCGAACTCGGATGACTTTGTTTTCGACAACCAAATCCTCGCGCAAATTATTGCTCTCGGCTGCGCGATCGGCGAAGTCACGTGTCCAGCGCGCTACATGCCCGAAGCGTCATCCATTAATTTCCGCAGAAGCGTGCGCTACGGATTAGGTTGCGTGGCCACTGCCGCGCGTTTCCGTCTGGCGCGCTGGGGCCTGACTCAACCGATTGTTTAGATACCGATCGGCGCGAAGCGTCGCCCGATCAATATCCTCGCACAACGTAATGGCCGTGGATCCACACTCTCTGACCGTGTCGCGATGCCCAATGTCCTGGCCTCCAGACGTAATAGGTCCGGCCCACGTAATAACCAGGGCCGCGAACGTAGTAAGGCCGATCGCCAACCTCGACGGTGACGGAGCCCGGATAACCTCCTCCATAATAAGGTCCGCCGTAATTCGGTCCACCATAATTGGGTTCACCATAATACGGCCCGTAGCCAGGAGAGGCGCTATAATACCCTTCGCACCCCGCTGCACCGAGCGCGACGGAGATCAAAACCAACACGAACAGTGGCCATCTCATTTTAGTTTTTGTCCCACGCTCTGCGGAAACTGTTCTTGTATCCGCAGAATCAACGATATTTGTCTTCATACATTCATTATACGCATCACGCGCAGCTTTTACGCGCCTGTCTTTATCGAAACAGCATCAGCGCGAGTCAAAAAAACGCCTCACCGCGAAGCGATTATACGACACCTTGGTCGAGCATCGCGTCGGCGACTTTTACGAAGCCTGTAATGTTCGCGCCGACAACGAGATTACCAGGGTGCCCGTACTCGGCGGCCGTTTCCCATGCGTTTTTGAAGATCGTGGACATGATGTGGCGCAAACGCGAATCGACTTCTTCCCACGGCCACGGCAAACGCATCGAATTTTGGCTCATCTCAAGCCCAGATGTAGCAACCCCTCCGGCGTTCGCCGCTTTGCCGGGACCGAAAAGAATTTTTTTCTCAAGGAAAAGATCGACGCCGGCCGGGACGGTCGGCATATTGGCCGCTTCTGAGACCAGATAGCAACCGTTCTCGACTAGCTTCTTCGCATCTTCACCGGTGATTTCATTCTGAGTTGCGCACGGAAACGCGCAATCACATTTGATCCCCCATGGCCGTTGGCCAGGCACGTATTTTGAGCCGCGGAATTTTTTTGCGTACTCGCCGATT
>QHOK01000220.1 GCA_003218755.1 Verrucomicrobiota bacterium | reverse complement strand
TTAGCTCGGATGCGCGTATTCGCGCCCTGGCCGATACGATCCGGACAAGTTCGCTAGGTCTGGCGGAAACAGTTCTGATCGGACCTGCGAAATATAACGAGCTTTACGAGAAGTTCGGCAACCTTAACCGCCTGCTGGGCTGGGGCCACGCGCGCGTGATCGAGAATTTGCTAGCGAAGAAACCTGCATGCCCACGATCGTTGTCGGACCAGTTTGCGGATGCGCGGGTGATCAATGCGTCCTTGCTGAAGCACGGGCGAAAGATCACGATCGAACAGCGCCCAAGGGCGGAATCGGACATTGCGGTAGCGGCGGCATCGATTCTGGCGCGCGAAGCGTTCATCAACTGGCTGGAGCGCAAAAGCAAAGAGGTCGGTCTGCGATTAGAGCGTGGAGTATCGCCGAGTGTAAAAGAAAGTGCCAGAAAGCTGGTAGAACTGAACGGGCCAGGCGCGCTGCGCGAAGTGGCAAAGGTGCATTTCCGCACCGCGCACGAGACCGCACCGGACTATTATCCCGCCCCGCCGCCACGTGAGAATTGGTCAGCGTCACGTGATTCGTTGAAGCGTTAAAGCGTTAACCGCATTCGTTATTTCAGAAGATGTAACGCTTTAACGATCTAGCGATTTTACGCGCCCGCGCCATGTGTGATTGATTCGGCATGTAGGTTTGGCCGTTGGCGGAGTATCGTTTGGCCTTGCGCTAGAAGACGTTAGCCAGTTTAAAAAATCGCTTTTTTGTGTTTCATTAGCCACCGCCAGAGCCACATGGAACGATTAATACAATAGATATGCCCAAGCTAACCAAGCGCGACATCGTCGTCTCTATCAGCAACCAAACCGGCATGGTGCAACATCAAGTCTTTGACGTCGTCCAGCGCACGCTAGACAAAATCACCGACAGTCTGGCTAACAATATCCCGGTTGAACTGCGCAATTTTGGCGTTTTTCAGCCGCGCCTGACAAAGCCGCGAGTTGGCCGGAACCCGAATCAGCCCGGCAGCAGTTTTGTGATTCCGCCGCGCGCGACAGTGAAATTTAAGGCCGGCAAGATCATGCGTCAGCGCGTTGAGAAGCTTTCACGGCAATTAAAAGAAGCGGCAGAGCGCAAGACTAAAACAGAAGCCGACGGGCAAAACGGCGAGTAAGAGAGAGCGGTGTAACTTTTGGCTACGACCTCAGAAGCGCTCACGAGAGCAAATTCTGGATCGTTTTTTCCAGGCGCTCAAAATTAATTGGCTTCGTGAGGTGTTCAGAGAAGCCTGCCTCTCTGGCTTGGTTTATGTCTTGTTCGCTGCCAAAGCCACTGAGCGCTATTCCAGGCAAATCCTTGTTGAGCCGCACTTCACGCATCAATTCATAACCGCTGCGGTCCGGCAATCCGATGTCGCTGATAAGCAAATCGAAATCCTCACTGCGGATCTTCTCGACTGCCTGTTCAGCGGAATGGGCAACGGTAATTTCGTAGCCGTGGCGCTCCAGCATTCTTTTCATTCCGATGCAAGTGTCATGATGGTCGTCCACCAGCAATACCCGCCGGTGCCTTGAAATCGCCGGTTCTTGCTCCCGATCTACTTGTTGATCTTGCCTTTCGCCATCCCCACCAATCGGAGTAAGCACTGTGTTTAGTTCCACTGAAAAGGTGGCGCCCTTGTCCTTTCCCGCACTTTGCACACGGATTTTTCCGCCCTGCGCGTCGATCAACGCCTTCGAAATAGCAAGCCCAAGCCCCAAACCGCCAAAACGTCGGGTGATCTCGGCTTGTCCCTGTTCGAATGCGTTAAAAATTTTATCGATCTTTTCCTGTTCGATGCCGATGCCGGTGTCGATAATGCGAGCTTCGATCTTATCCGAGGCCGGGTTAAGCGTCTGGATCGTGATTCGGCCTTTTTCCGGGGTAAATTTCACGCTGTTCTTAATCAGATTCCAAAAGACCTGTTGCAAGCGCGCCGGATCGCCCTCCACGTGCGTACGAGCGGCGCGAAGCTGAAATTCCACTTCGAGATTCTTTGCCTGGATTTCTTCCCGACAAATCTCATAAGCGCGCTGCAGGATTTGGTGTATGCAAATCGTCTCAAAGCTTAATTGCAGTTTGCCTTTTGATATCCGAGTAACGTCGAGCAAATCGTCAATTAGCCGCGCTTCCAGCTCGACATTTCGGCGGACCACTTCCAGCGCTTCTTTGACAGGGGGGGAATCCGGCAGCTCGGCTTCCAGCTCCCCAACCATGGCAATGACCGGCGAGAGAGGACTACGCAGCTCGTGCGACAAAAGGGCCAGGAATTGGTCCTTGGCAGCGTTTGCGCCAATCAATTCCTGGCGCAACGTGACGTCCCGCGTCTTGTCGTCCACTAGGTAAAGCACGCCTTGGACCGTTTCCTGCGCGCCTTGTAGCCGTAGCAAGCTGATATCCAAAAAGTGCGTGACTCCCGTCTTATCTTTCAACGGGTGCTCGGTCAGTTGAAACGGCGTTCCAAAGGTAAGCACTCTCTGAATCGCTCCGGGAGGCGCAATGTTCACGTCATCGCAGGGGATTTCCGTGATGTCGCGGCCGGCTGGGAGGTCTCCAAAACGGTCAGCCATGCGCGCAAAAGCATCGTTGGCGTGGAGAAAACGACGAGAAGCTGGATCGACAAAAGCGATTCCGCTGGGCATGTTTGCCAAGATTTTCTCGTTGAAGATGACTTCCCGCTCTAGCCGCTGGGTAGATTCCATCTGGCGCTGATAAAACCTGCTACCCAGCCACGCGAACACTGCCGTGAGAGCGATCAGCCACGCCGCCAGGATTGTCATTCTTCCCAGAAGATCATGAACCGGTTTGTATGCGAGACTCTTCGGCTGCTCCACCACTGCTACCCAACCGGTCGGCTCGATCCGACTGAAAGAATAAAGGTTTCCATGCTCCTCGAAATGTCCGCTTTTGTTTTGGCGGATCTCATTGATTAAAAAGCCGCCCTGAGGTGAGGTCACACTGGGATTCGGTTTAAAATCATTGGCGAAAAGCGATGCACCATTTTGATCGAGCACCTCGAAAACGAAGCGATCCGAAAAGTCGATTTCCGACAATCGCTTGCCAATTCTTTCGACTAGGACCGAGTCGCCAACGTAACCGAGAATTGTCCGGTCGGGCGCACGGACTGCGGCCACGATATCGGTGACCAGGCGATTATCCGAAAGTCGCTGGTGAACTGGCGAGACAACTGGTTCGTCGGATGCAGCCGCTTGCTCGCGCCAGTGACTGGCTCCAAAGTCTTTCCCAACCATCTCTGGTGCGGTCGGGATTGATGCAATCAACGCGCCATCCGATCCAGCCAGGAACATTCCGTCAATATTTGGATGCGAATAGTAAGCGGAGTTAAGCCATTGCTGGGCGGCAGGGACGGGATTCGGCCCGCCAAGAATTTTCGCGACTTCGGGAAGCGTCTGGTAGTAG
The DNA here is from genome assembly GCA_003218755.1 of Verrucomicrobiota bacterium. GTDB lineage: Bacteria > Verrucomicrobiota > Verrucomicrobiia > Chthoniobacterales > UBA10450 > Udaeobacter. Next base: position 65 of record QHOK01000220.1, on the reverse strand, counting down.
TTGATGATGGCACTGCTGCGGCTGAGGTCGTGACCTACTACATGGCCAAGGAGCTGGATCAAGGT
>QHOK01000019.1:15745-16628 GCA_003218755.1 Verrucomicrobiota bacterium | reverse complement strand
CGAATAATTCGTTCGTAGATTTGTTCCCGGCTGGCCGATGATGCGAGGCGCGTATGTGTTAACCGTTCGAGGGCTGAAGCTCGTTGGCCTGGGAGCGACGTGCGGTGCAATTGACATGTTCGCAATCGGCTTAGCCGCTGCCGCGCCGTGGTTGATCGCCGGGCGCGAAGAAACATTTTGCACGCTTGGGTTGATTACTTGTGCAGAGCCACTGTGAATGGTTGCCGAGAGGGCTGCGATCAAGCACAGCGCCGAAAATCTAGATTTTCTCATAAATCGCTCCGACTATTGAACATCATAAACATCTCTTTGTTGCAAGCTTTGACTGAAACGCCGTCAAAGCTATTCAGCCATTCGAGAAATTATTTGCTCGCCAGCGAGGCAACGAATGAGTCGTGACCGGACCGCCGACCATCGATCCGTCGGCTCGGGAGATGGCCTACTCGATGGCTGGCCCGCTCTATATCGGTTGGTACAGCGTCTGGGATAATTCCGCTGACGACGACGTGAACGAGCGCTGGCACCACGATACGTTAAAGTCACTTGAACCGATCACTCGCGGCCAACTTTGATGCCAATCTACGGAATGGTTTCGCGAGAGAATTTGCAATCCGCAATCTGAAATCTACAATCTGCAATCGTTTACTGGGGTCTTAGCTCAGTTGGTAGAGCGCCTCAATGGCATTGAGGAGGTCACGGGTTCGAATCCCGTAGGCTCCACTTTCCATGCTGCTATACCGGCAGCTACTGTGGACCATAGCGCGCCATTAAGAATTGCAGAAGCGCCCGATCCCGAGTTCCGGGTGGTGCCGGTGGCCTGGTCGAAGGAATAAATCGCACCGGCGTGAAAGAATTGGCCATCGGCAGCTTTAAGCTCGCGAAC
>QHOK01000019.1:0-15677 GCA_003218755.1 Verrucomicrobiota bacterium | reverse complement strand
CGCTGGCACACCGTGGTCGCGCTCGTAGGCGCGAATCGCTCGCCGCGTTTGGGGTCCCATGATCCCATCAATGCGTCCATGGTAGTACCCCGTGCGAGCAAGCCTGCGTTGTACTTCTATAACCGTGGAGGCATTGCCATAGCCATAGCCGTTGTAACCACCGTAGTAGCCGTAAGAACCATAGTAGCCGTAATATGGATAGGGATACGGATACGGAAAGAAGAACGGGAAGCCAAACGTATCGACAAAGACGAACGTATTTTGATTGTGGAAACGGTTGAACCGATTGTTAAAGAACGGTCGATTGTCGAAACGGTGGAAACGATCCTTAAAGAATCGATGCGTACCCGTCATGGTCCTTGGCGCAAAGCGCGGTGCTGGCCGCGTCATCGTGGGTCGCGCCATCATCGGTGCGGCGCGTGTTGCCGCAGATGCGACGCTTCCAGGCAAGCTGAGCGTTGCGACACAGATTAAGAGTAATATGCGTTTTGTTTTCATACATTATTGGTTTCTGCTAATTCAACAGCGCGAAGGCGTCTCGAGTTGTTATGAAAAGGACTGGAAAAGTAACGCCGTTGTTACCGCTGCGGGTCATGTGCCCGCGACACACAAACTCCGTACACGTGGCCGATTGATTTCTGTTGGAACAGGAACGCTAAAACCAGACGGATTTTCTAGGCCTGTGGCACGCTGATACCAAAGTGTTTCGCCTGTTCGACTAGGCGCGCCGGGGTCATTTCGTCTGTTTCCGGAGCATCAATAAACTCTTGGCAATCTGTTCGCGGCGGCTATCGCAGCTATTGCAAGCGCTGCAACTTCGTGCTGATAACCAAGGCCTATGGCGGCTCGGCAGGTAACGAACGCGTAACTTTTCAAATGTAGCGCGCGCTGCGAAGCGGTGCTGATTCTTCAGACATGAAAACAATAAGCGATCACACAGCAACTGGTTTTAGTAAGAGCGAAAATCGTCCTCTAGAAGACGACTCAGAGAAAAGAGTTAAACCGCGGAAAAGTTCTATCAGCCGTCGTTCGTTCCTGGGCAAATCACTCGCCGTTGGAGCGGGAACAATCGGCGTGGGACTATTACCTAGCACCCGAACGGCAAGAGCAAGTGGCGGTCTCACACCGGGAGACGCAGCTCTGCTCCGGTTCGCAGCGGCGGCAGAAATACTCGAGGCCGACTTTTGGATCCAATACAACGAGCTCGGTGGCATCCAGGACCCCGAAGTCCCGGGCGGAACTGGCAACCCATTGTACACCGCCGCCCTCGCGGTGCTGGACGAAGACATGGATCAGTACATCCACGACAACACCGATGATGAGATCACTCACCACCAATTCCTCAACGCGTACCTGGTCTCCAAGGGAGCGGCTCCTGTGAATCTCGAGCCATTTCGCACTTTGCCAGGTAGCACTGCCACCGGCTCCAGTGGAATACTACGGCTCACTAACCTGACGCAACTCACGGTGGACACCAGTTGGTGGACGCGCTACCGCGATGACAGCCATAACCCGGATCTTGATCCAAACTTCGCGTTTCCGCAGGCCGTCCCCACTTTAGGGGTCACCCAGCACACGGCAATTCCGCGAACCGATGCCGATACAACGGATCCCAACTTCCTGCAGGCGATCGCAAACACAGCGGGCTTCCACTTTGCAACCATTGAACAAGGTGGCACGAGCCTCTATCCCTCGGAGGCACTGAGGGCGACCCATGAGGAAGTCCTGCGAATCCTGATCAGCATCGGCCCTACCGAGACCATGCATTTTCAAACTTGGGCGGACAAAGCGGGCAACGCGCCGCCATTGACTGCAGTTGATCCGGTTACCGGCGTGTCGGTCACGTTCCCTGATCTGGACGTAACCGACGAGCTTTTCAAAAAGAACCTGATCATGCCAGAGCCGTGCCCGTTCTTGGATCGAAGCCTCCCGATTTGTTCGATCATTCGACCAACCCAAACGCAGGGCATTGCCATGGGCGTTGTTACATTCTTAACGAATATGGGGCTTTTCATTGGCCAATCGCCAGCGTTCTTTGCCCTGCTGACCCAACTCGCACAGGCAGCCGACCACGCGAAGCACGGTCGTGGCTAAGAAATGTAATTGCTAGCTTACCGTTTAACGGCGAGGTCACGGGCGGTCGCACGTGAAGTCGCGTCGTTCGCGTCCGCGCTAAGGGCAAGGGTTCAATCCCCTTGCCTCCGGAATCGCAATAGCCAGATCTATTTCCGCCAGCGACAGCATTCTCCGATGTTTGGCGGAGCGATTTTTCTCTTTCGTCAAAATGCTTTTCGGGGCAGTATCACCGGTTCCGCGGAAGTTGTGCAACATCGCTGGCTGAGCGGGTTTCCATCTGACGCTGGCGATTCCATGCACAGAGTAAACTCCATTGTCATGCAGGCGCCGAAGACAGCGGTCTTCGAGACAGCGGCAAACCTGGAGCTGTGGCCAAAAATCCTGCCGCATTACCGCTACATCCGATTTCTGGAGCGCGGTCCCGATCGCAACATCGTAGTGATGGCAGCAACGCGTTCCGGGATTCCGATCTCGTGGACGTCGGAGCAAATGATCGATCGCAGCAGCCTCGAAATTCATTTTCATCATCTGAAAGCCTGGACAAAAGGGATGCGCGTGGTCTGGACATTCTCCGATACGCCGGATGGCGTGCTGGTAGCAATCTCGCATGACTTGCGATTTCGGATCCGTGTGCTCGCGCCGATTGTTGATCTGGTCATCGGGGATTTTTTCATTCATAACATCTATCGGTCCCATCACATGCATCGGCACGGGCGTCGATAATTTTTGGAACGGAATCCTGGCGGAAAGGAGCGGCATTGGAAGTATCACAAGCTTCGATCCAAACGTTTTCCGCGTTCGTTGCGCTGGCGAAATTAGCGCTTGGAATCCAGAAGAGTTTTTTCCGCCGCACCGTCTGAAACGGCTTGACCGCTACGCGCAGTTCGCCGTCGTATCTGCAAAGCTCGCACTTGACGATGCGCAGATCGAGTACTCCAGCGAAAAACCGCAAGATCGCATCGGAGCCAGCTTCGGCACCGCGCTGGGCGGCGTCTGCAAGGCCGAGGAACAGTACATCAGGTATTTGAAAAAAGGCGCCCGCGGCGTTCAACCCACGCTTGCCGTCCAGGTGTTCGGTGGTTCCGCCCATTCGAACATCGCGATCGAATTCGGATTTCGCGGCGTGGGCACAACAAATTCAAACAGCTGTGCCAGTGGCACCGTATCCGTGGGCGAAGCACTCCGGTACATTCGAGACGATTTTGCGGATGTGATCGTCGCCGGCGGGGCAGAAGCACCACTCACGACCATTACCATCGGCGCATTCGACATCATCAAGACCATGAGCAGGTGGGCGGACGATCCAGCCTTGGCTTGTCGTCCATTCGACCTGTTGCGTGATGGTTTTGTCATGGGCGAAGGCGGCGCTTCCCTCATCCTCGAGGAACTCGAACACGCGCGAGCGCGTGGCGCCCGCATCTACGCAGAGGTGCTCGGGTACAGTTTGAACAATGATGCTTTCCACATGACCTCGCCCCTGCCGAACGGCGAATCGTCCATTCGCGCCATGCGCGAAGCGCTCGCGGACGCGCAATTGCCACCTGAGCAGATTGATTACATCAATGCACACGCCAGTTCGACTCAGCTCAATGACAGCGCGGAAACGGCGTCGATCAAACACGTCTTTGGCGAACATGCGCAGCGAATCGCTGTTAGCGGGACGAAAGGCTATTACGCGCATCCGCTGGGTGCGACCGGCGCGATCGAGGCGGCGCTTTGCGCACTCGCCTTGGACCAGCAATGGATCCCGCCGACAATTAACTATAGAAATCCCGATCCAGCATGTGATCTCGACATTGTGCCGAATCATGGGCGCGCCGCGGAGTTGAATTACGTCATGAGCAATTCATTCGGCTTCGGCGGAATCAATGCCTGCGTGGTCTTAGGGCGAGTCAGATAGGGACGCCGCGCTGGGGCGACATCACATTCCTACCCCAGCAAATCCGGGCGATTCTTTTTTGTGCGCTTGATTGCTTGCTCGCTGCGCCACTTTGCGATCTCGGCGTGATTTCCGGAAAGCAAAACCTCTGGAACCTTCCAGCCGCGAAATTCTGCCGGACGCGTATACTGCGGTCCTTCCAGTAATTCCGTAGCGAAGGAGTCGTCCGCCGCAGATTGTTCATGACCGAGAACGCCGGCGAGCAATCGCACCACTGCATCGACCACCACGACTGCGGCGATCGCGCCATTGGTCAGCACGTAATCGCCAATTGAAATCTCAAGATCGACAAGATGCTCGATCACGCGATGATCGACACCTTCATAATGTCCGCAAATGACAATGAGATGCGATTCCTTCGAAAGTTCTGCGGCCAACCGTTGATTAAACCGTCGGCCAGCCGGAGACATCAGAATGACTTTTGAGGTTTGAGGTTTCAGATTTGATGTTTGATGTCGTAGATCTTCCACGGCGGCAAAAATCGGCTCCGGCTTCATCACCATCCCCTGCCCTCCGCCAAATGGCGCATCATCCACTACGTGATGTTTGTCGGTCGTCCAATCGCGCAAGTTATGAATGCGAAGATCGACGATGGCCTGTTTTTGTGCGCGTTTCATGATGCTCTCGCTCAATGGTGCGCGGCAGATTTCAGGGAATAACGTGAGGATGTCGATCTTCACTTGGAAGAAAACGTCGAACGCACGACGCCCAACGTCCAACCCTGAATCGGATGCGGAAACCTACTCGACAATTTCGAGAATGGACCGTTCGCCGTGGCGCGCTGCCGAGCTTGCGAGCAACGCGCGAATCGCATGAATGGTCTGGCCTCCCCGGCCAATCACACGGCCGACGTCTCCCCTCCGGAGCTGCAATTTAAAGATAGTCGTTCTGCCGCTTGGAATTTCGGTTAGCACCATATCGTCAGGAAATTCAATCAGCTGGCGGATGACAAACTCGAGAAACTCTCTCATGGCAGATCAAAAATTAACCACGAATGGACACGAATAGACACGAATTTCTTTAGGTTAGTCCTTGAGGTAGGTGGCTTTGAAATTTTCCGTGTCTTCGCCAACCGGCCCCTCTTCCTTGCCGTCGGGCCGCAGCAGCCAAAACCAATTGTAGCTGCCGCCGCCGATGAAATAGCGATGCTGCGCGACCAAAAGACAGTCGCGATACTCGCCTGAAGGAACCACTTCGAACTCGAGCGTCGGACAAACAAAATGTTCCTTGGTGTTCGTCGTATCGACAACGTGAAGCGCTCCCGATGTCGCCCAAGCTTCGCTCAAGAAATAAACGAGCCTGCCATTCGTGGAAAACTGCGGCTTGGAAAAGCCCGCCAGAACGTTTTCCATTTTGCCGCTGTCCCTTCGGCCGAACCAAAACTATCGGCTCCTTCCCATCGGCTCGAATCTGCCAAAGCTCGGTCGCGTCAGCGTCACCCAAACCGGTGGAGATTTTTTTGCTGGGAATAGTGCGAACGAAGACAATCCACTTTCCGTCCGGCGACAGAACCGGCTCAGAATCGCGTCCCGAAGTTGTCAAGGTTTTGGATTCTCCGCCGTTTGAAACACAAACGTTGCCGTTTTGTATCCAAACCCTTTGCGCGTTCGCTTCCGCGATAAATGCAATCGCGAGGCTGCAGATTGCAACGAAGCGAATCACAACTTCAGCGCAACGACGATCTCAGCTCGTAGCCTCGGGCGCAGCCGGGTTGCTTTCAGCAGGCGACTCCGGGGCGGCAGGCTCAGCAGGTGATGCTGGTTCGCTCGCTGGAGGGCTCTTGGCCGGCTCTGCAGCTTTTTTAGCGGCTGCCGCGGCAATCTTCTTTGCGGCCATTTCTGGATTTTTGTTTTTCTTGATCAAGCTGCGCACCGTGTCAGACGGTTGAGCGCCTTTGCTGATCCAATACTCGGCCCGTTCAACGTTCAACGAGCTATTTTGACCTGGTATTTTCGGATCGTACGTGCCGATGATCTCGATAAATTTCCCGTCGCGTGGGCTGCGGCTGTCGGCCACAACCACTTTATAATACGGGCGATTTTTCGCGCCTTCTCTGCGTAATCTGATTGAAACTGCCATAACTAAGAATGTTACAAAGGTTAAAAGGGTTAAAAAGTTAAAACGAGATACCGGCTACCGATTAACGATCTAACTGTTGTAACCCTTTTAGCATTTTTTTCATCTTGCCCGCGCTTTTCATCATCTTGCGCATCTGATCAAAACGCCGCAGCAAATCGTTCACCTCCGTGACTGTACAGCCGCTGCCGCGCGCGATACGCTGACGACGCCGCGCATTCAGAATGTCGGGGCGCGTCCGCTCTTCCTTCGTCATCGAAAGCACGATCGCTTCCGTGCGCTTAAGCTGCTTCTCGTCAATCGAGAGGCCTTGCACGTTACTCATGCCGGGCAACATGCCAAGAATATTATCCAGCGGCCCCATCCGTCGCATCATCTTGAACTGCGCTAGGAAATCATTGAAATCGAATGAAGCAGTCCGCAGCTTCCGTTCCAGGCGGACGGCGTCTTCTTCATCTACTGCTTCAGCAGCTTTTTCTACGAGACTAATCACATCGCCCATTCCGAGAATCCGACCCGCGAGCCGTTCCGGAATGAAAACCTCGAATTGATCGAGCTTTTCGCCGGTACCGGCGAATTTGATTGGCCGGTGCGTCACTTCGCGCATGGATAATGCTGCGCCACCGCGCGCGTCGCCGTCGAGTTTGGTCAAAATAATGCCCGTGATCGCTAATGCATCGTTGAAATGGGTTGCGACGCTGACCGCTTGCTGGCCCGTGGCGGCATCAACCACCAGCAATGTTTCCTGCGGGTCCAAAAATTGTTTTAGTTCTCTCAGTTCCTGAATCAACGGTTCATTGATTTCTTGCCGGCCTGCTGTGTCGAAGATGTAAATGGAGGGGCGAGCTCCCGCGAGCCCTGGGACGCGCGCTGCGTCGCTTGAGTTCCGCCCTCCGGATTGCGCGAGCGCTGCAGCTACCGCGCGCTGAACATTCTTCTGGTTCGGATCAGGCGCGTAAACCGGAACGTCAATTTGTTTGCCGAGTGTTACGAGTTGCTCGATTGCTGCCGGACGTTGCAGATCGCACGGGACCAGAGCCGGGCGATGGCCCTGTTTCTGTAAAAAACGCGCCAGCTTTGCAGAAGAAGTCGTCTTGCCGGACCCGTTGAGGCCAACAATCAAAATACGACCCTGGTCCTGTATGCGCAGCGGTGCGGAATCGCCTCCGAGCAATGCCGTCAGTTCTTCGTGAAAAATTTTTACGATCTGCTGAGCCGGGGTAATACTGCGCAGAACTGTTTCCCCGAGCGCTTTTTCTTTGACCCGCGCGATGAATCTTCTGGCGACCTGAAAATCTACATCAGCTTCGAGTAACGCCAGGCGCACGTGACGCAAAGCAGCGTCGACGTTGGCTTCGCTGATAACGCCGTGCCCACGCAGCTCTTTGAAAATTTCCTGAAGCTTATCGCTGAGTTGTGGAAACATAGTGTTAGACGCGTGGCATCAGATTCTGGGTAGCGCACGCGTCCCGCGTGCTGGTTTCGGCGTCGCGCCGAAACAGTCTTTTTTGGTGCGACCTTTCGTGTGCGACGAGAGCTCCAGAGAAAGTTCGCGATCGCGAGGACGCGCTCGCCAGCACGCGGGACGCGTGCGCTACCCAGATCAACATCGCGCGTCTATTTCTTTGGCGTTGGCGCTGCTGGCGGTGCCGCCCGTCCCGCGCTCTCCTCAATCCCGAAGGTCCAATGCGTCTCGACCTTCTTTCCTTGAGATTTCGCGCTGACAATTACGGTGCAGGATTTGTCGCGCAGCTTCTGCGTAACTTGATATGACACGGTACCCGTTTTCGGATCGTAGTTGGCCGGAACAACGCCGAGACCGCTCACCCGCATTTGAACGCTGCCGGGTTCGATCTGACCGATGCCGCTGAGGTTCGCTTTGATAAGAGGTTGTGCATTGCGCACTGTCTCACCGTCTGCCGGTTGCGTCCCGAGGTCCTTCGCACCGACTTCGGCCACCGCTGCCGCGCCTCCGGTTGACGTGCCGATCATCTTCACAGCATCGGCAAAGACTTTCGGCTTGTTGGCTTCAATCGCATAACGACCGATCGAATCGAGGGGCGAAGTAAAGGTGATGGGCTGACCGTAAACCGTGAACATCGCCTCGTAACCGGCATTTCGCGCTAATTCTTTAACATGCTCGTTATAATTTCCAAACGGCACAGCGAAACAATTCACTTTGATGCCGAGTCGCTGCTCAAGCAGTTCCTTGGAGCCGACCACTTCGTTTCGTACCCATTGCTCGTATTGGGGTCCGGTGAGTTTCGTCCTCGTTTTCTTCCCGCCAGGGCTGGCGAGCGTGATGGTATGCCCTTCGCGCAAGTCCTGGTGTGTCGCGGAGTGCGCCTCGATGTCGACGCCGTTGTCACGCATGTCCGCGAGCTGTTCCCATGTGATCGCTCCTCCGCCGCCTAACGATCCGCCGCGCACGCCTTCCGTATAGATGAACATGGTGAACGGATAGCCGTACTTCTTCATGACCGGCCACGCGACTTCGTATTGTGATTTATAGCCATCATCGAAGGTAATGACCGCGCATCGCGGCGGTATGTTCTTTTCGCCGCGCTTCCACGCGAGCAAATCCTGCATCGGGATCACCGTGATGCCGCGGTCCTTCAATTCCTTCATTTGCGCTTCAAACGCTGCAGGCGTGATCTCAGTTCCCGGATAGCGGACCTTGTCGACCAAAAGATGATAACAAAAAATAATCGTCTGCGCCGTTTGATCGACCACCGGCTTCGTAATCTTGGGTGGGGTCGCTACCGGTGCGACGCCAGGACTGCCGCCAGAGGTCGCGGCACCCGGCGCTGGCGATAACGTACCCGCGGGCTGAGGGTTCTGGGAAACAGTTTCGTTCCTTTTGCACATCGAAAAGTTCAGCGCCAGCAGCAATGGAACAATTGCAAATCGGATCATCATAAAAGTGGTAAGGCTTTAAGCGCACCGGCGCAAAACACAAGTGATTTCATATGCAATTGGGAGAAACAGATGAACGTTCGGCGCAGTGCCACGGTCTCACTTGAGCTTGGGGAGAAACCTTTTGTAGATCGGGTGTTTTTTGCTATTAGATCAGAATGCCACGCTTCGTAAATCGCATCGTCACAATCGGCTTCGTCGCTCTGCTACCTGCCTGCGCAGGTATGCGGACTCGGGCGGTGAAAAACACGAGCAAGACTTTTTCTAGCGTGGTCGTGGACGCCGGACACGGAGGCAAAGATAGCGGCGCGTATCGCCGTTATGGTCCGCCGGAGAAGCTGGTTACTCTTGACGTTGCCGAGCGTCTCAATCGCAAACTGCGCGAATCCCAACTAAAAACAGTGATGACTCGTTCCTCGGATGTTTTCATTCCTCTTGATGAGCGCGTGAACATTGAGAATTCGCAGAAGAACGCAATCTTTGTCAGCATACACTTTAACGATTCGCGCCGGCGTGGCATTCGCGGATTCGAGACCTACTATCATTCCGGCGTCTCATTCGATCTTGCGAGCCGGATTCAGGAAAAGCTGATGACGATCCCCCACTCCGCAAATCGCGGTATCCACACGGCAAATTTTCGCGTGCTGCGCAATGCGACGTGTCCCGCCGTGCTGGTGGAATGCGGGTACTTGAGTAATCGTAATGAAGGCGGCCAGGCGCGCGATTGGGAATATCGCGAACTACTCGCAGACAGAATTGCGGAGGCGATTGTCGAGCAGCGCTACGGCGCCGGCGTGTACAAGGGTTCCCCTCAGCTCGCTGCACAACTCCAGCAATCGAGCGAATCGTCCAGTGGCAGTACTGGGCCAGCGCCAGCCGCTGAGCATCGCTAGAATTTTTTCGCGCGCTTGGCATTGATGTGAAGTTCGCCTCTCCCTTTGGCGAAGGGAGAGGATTAAGGTGCGGGTTTTGTTAAGCAGCGCTCGTGGACTCCGAACGAGGCCGCCTCCAACGTTGTCGAGCTCTTCGCAAACCTGATGATTCCAGAATCGCAGCACAATGAGTTCGTGACGTGCGAGAAATTCCGATCGCGCTCGAATTGACCTCAATCCTCTCCCCGCAAGCGGGGCGAGGCGGAGTGATTCAGGGCCTTGTGTCCGTGCGGTGCAAAATTCGTGTTTATTCGTGTCCATTGGTGGTTAGAGAATCCTCAAAATTCCTTCCCGCGCTCTTCGGGACCGACTGCGGCGAGCAGGATCAACGCCAAAAAAATCACGAGCGTAAAAAGAGCGAGCGCCTTCGCGTAATCCGGATGCCCACCCGCGTCACGAAAATGATTGGCCAGTTGCGCTTCTACAACGGCTGTATTGGCGGCGAATAAATTTCCGAGCTGGTAGGCAAACCCAGGGAAAGTTCCGCGCACCGCGCTCGGTGAAAGTTCATTGAGGTGCACCGGCACGATGCCCCAGGCGCCTTGCACCATGAATTGCATGGCAAACCCGCCGATCACAAGAAGCGTGAAACCCGGTGAAAAAACCCACAGAGGAATCAACACGATTCCGAATGCAGCAGTGAAAATGATCGAGCGACGCCGGCCCCATTTTTGTGAGAGATGGCCGACCACCGTTCCACCGCAGATTGCGCCGAAAGCGTAAATGATCCCGGTCGCGGCCTTTTGTGTGACCCCATAATGGCGCTGTTCGCCGAGAAACGTTTGATACATGTCTTGGGTCCCGTGCGACATCGCGTTGAACGCCGTCATTAGCAGAATGACATAAAGAAAAAGTGCCCAGTGACGTTTGAGCACAACCAAAGCGTCGCTCCAAAAATTGCTCCGGCCTTGGCGGCGCAGCCAGACCGGCGATTCTGGCACGCGGACGCGGATGTAAAGCACGAGAAACGCCGGGAGCGCGCCTGCGACGAAGAGTCCGCGCCACCCGAACGACGGAAATACTATCCAATAGACAATTGCCGCCAGCAGGTAACCGAACGCGTAACCTTGCTGCAAAATTCCCGAAAACAATCCACGCGCTGCGGTTGGCAGAGTTTCCATCGCCAGCGACGCGCCCAATCCCCATTCGCCGCCCATGCCGATTCCATAGAGCGCGCGAAAAACCAGCAACCAGGTGTAATTCGGAGAAAACGCCGTGAGCAATTCCATGAGCGAATAAAAAACAATGTCGATCATGAGCGGCATGCGCCGCCCGAAGCGGTCGCCAAGCAAACCAAAGATGAACGCGCCCACCGGGCGCATCGCCAGCGTCAGCGTAATGGCATAAGTGAGATCGGCGATGCTCGTGCCAAAGTCGCGCGCCATCGGCACGATCACGAATGTCAGCAGAAAGAAATCGAACGCGTCCAGCGCCCAGCCGAGGAAACAGGCAACAAACGTGTTGCGTTGATTGCGGTCGAGCAGTCTAAAAAGCCGGATCGCTTCCACGGCGTGATTCAAATAATTTCAGCAAGCACAAATCAACACTAATCCCGCCGCGGCGGGACGAATGAATCAGATTGGATAAACCACGGATTACGCGGATGACACGGATTAGGTAGGGGCAATTGACCTCAATCGCCTCCGGTGGCTGTGGGGAGCACACAGCTTGCCCGCTGTGTGCGGGCGCCTTGCCTGTTGGTTTCAGCGCCCTTGGCGATTTCCTTGTTCCCCGCCGAAGAGTTCGTGATCGCGAGGGCGCGATCACCGGCACCCGAGGGCGGGGGCGCTCCCCGATCCATCAACATTCCTGTAGAGGCAGCCGTGCCGGCTGCGGGATTTTGTTTTGCAGGCGGCACGCCTGCCACCACAGCATCCCTAACCGGAAAGAGAAAGCGCCGAGAGGATTTTCACCTCTCGGCGCTAACTGATTAATCAACCGTTCGGAGAGAAACTGCTATTCTGGTCGGGCGGCCAGCATAGCAGCCGCTCGGGGAAATTTTTCGATTGGGATTGGGGAGTCCTGGGGGGAAACTGGGTCCTGGGGGGAAATTGTGCGTATCCTCGTTCGCATTGGTGTTTCCGTTCTTCACGTGTATTCCGGAAACCGTCGGGCGGAGTTCTCGAAAAAGATTTGGCTTCCGCCAGAAATTCGACCGAGTTGGCTGCGTAGTTCGAGCACCCGCGTTTTCAAATGAAGCGCGGAGTGTCGTTGGCCTTGAATAGTTTGTAAAGAGATTGGGCATCAGGGAGAACCCCTGGTTTTTAAGAGCATAATTCCTTAGAGAAAGTCCATCGTGCCCCTAGGTATCTGGGGAATTTCCCCTGATCCCGTGGCAAACTAACCACCCACCTTCGCCAAGGGCTACGGCGGGGCAGGCGAATGAACACTAATAAACACTAATACGGACGGAGTGAATTGTTTTCACGAATTTGTGTCTATTATGCTCCCCAATTTGAGACGCGCGCGGCGCGCGACATCAAACACCAAATCCGCCCATGGACGGATTGGCCGTGGTGAACATCCAACATTCGATCAGGAAGCTGTCGGGAACCGCACGAGTTTCTTTTTGCCTATCGCGAAGACTGTCTCCCCGGATCGGGGCGCAAGAGTTTCCTCCACATATTTAGTGGCGCGCTCGACCAGAGCCTGGCCGGAATTCAAACCGAGCTTGTGCTTGATGTTTTCGCGGTGGGTCTCGATCGTTTTCACGCTCAGATTCAGGGCGTGCGCGATCTTTTTTGTGCCAAGTCCCGAGCCGAGCAGGTGGAAGACGTGCATCTCGCGGTCAGACAAATTTTCAACGCGTGTCGCTCTTCCCGGGAGGCGGAATGCTGGCTGTGTTTCGAGTGCTTCTTTGAATACGCGCATGGCGAGCTCCCGACTGACGTAGATCTCGCCGCGTAGAATATCGGAGATGGCAGCTAGCATCTCGTCCCTGGGTGCCCTTTTCATCAGGTACCCACTTGCGCCCGCGCGCAGCGCTCGCATAGCAAAAATGCTTTCTTCAAACCCGGAATAGACCAGGATCAGCAACCCGGGGCTTTGCACCTTGAGCGCCTTGACAAATTCGACGCAGTCGGCGGCACCCAGTCGCAACCCAATTACGAGCAGGTGCGGCTTGCATTCCGCGATCTTGATCAAGGCGCTCGGGACGCTGTCCGCCTCGCCACAGACAATCAAGTCCGGCTGGGCGTTGAGGTAAGTAACGAGGCCGTGGCGAAGCATGGGGTACGCGTCCACGACGAGGATACGTTTTTTTTCGACTGGCGGTTGCCCAACACTCCTGGCCATTGCTCTTATGACCGCGTATCAAAAACTAAATCTACAGATAAAGTCAATGCTTTAGATGGTGCGGGTCGAGCGGTGGGATCACGCGGTGCTGAGAAATTTCGGGTAGCGCGCGTCTCGTACGCAATCTTCCACGCGAGATCTTTCTTGTGAAGGGAAAACTTCGTCGCCCCGAAGACGCAACGACCAGCGTCCGAGGCGGGTGTAGCGGCGCGTGTCCTCACGCGCAGAGGCAAACGATGTGCGGCTGACACAGCCGCGTCTACAAGAAGAAATAAACATTGACATCCAAAGCGCTTGACCGGATAAGCGCGCTTCGCTCAACACATAAACATGAATCTACCAAGAAAAATCATCATGAAATCAGTCATAGCTATTCTCGCAACCACATTACTTATCCTGTCGCCTGGTTCATTTGTTCAGGCTCAGTCACCAAAGCCCGCTGCAACCGGAAAGGGCGCCGCGCCCGCCGGAGCTGGTAAACGTACAGACGTTTATCATGTCCATTTCACCAAGGCCGCGCTCGGCAAAGCAGTTCAATTAGGTGATTGGCTAAAAACGCCCGATCGCAGCAACCCGATGCCGGATCATTTTATTGTTCTTCGCCATCAAGACGGCGATGCATGGGATTATGTGGTCATCACGCATCTCGGCCCAAAAGCGACCGTGGAAGCAGCGGGTACGGCTGTGCCTCCGGACAAACGTGACCTGAGCGAGTGGCACACCGATACGTTTGTGAACGGTCCTTCATGGGAGGAGTTCACGCGCGCCATGGGCATTGACGCCGACTCGAAATCCAAGACGACGGGCTCGGTTTATTCGGTCTCCTATTATCGCCCTGCTCCCGGTCATCGAGAGCAATTGGAAAAGATGCTTAGCGAAACGCCCAGTGCACCCAATGACACGACCAACGGGAACGTATTGATGCAGCACTTGGAAGGCGCCGCCTGGACGTTCTTAACCATCGCTCGCTACAATTCGTGGGAAGACTTTGCCACGGGCGAGAAGAACAGTGTCGCGCAGACCACCAAGAAGGATAGCCCCTGGTACCGTTTGCGTGATCACACCGATTTTCATACCGACACACTGACCGATCGCATCGCGCCGTAAAGGGGATTTCTGCGGAACGCACGCGTCGGCCTGGTTCTATAGCGGTGCTCGCCGCGGCGAGCACGACACAGGCGGTTGACACAACCGCCTCTACAACGACATCTGTGTCATGCGTTACCTCGTGAAAGCCCGCGTGAAATCTGCCAGGGAACGTAATCTGGTTCGCACAATCAACGATGGCACGCTTGGGAAAGGTTCCATTGCAGGCGACGAATACCTGTACGACATGGAGCAGGCGCGGGTAAATGATCAGGGTGTCGCCACCTGGGTTGAGACGTGCTTTTGCGATCCACCGCTCGCGGAGGAACGTCCATATTGGGAAGAGTATTTCGAGCTGCTCAGCGTTAAGGACGCCCATTCCCGCCGCACGTGTCGGCACGAAAATGGAACACAACCGTGGGCCTGTTGCGACTGTGATTGCACTAAGAAGCTTGAAGAGCGGCTCGCGACGCAAGGCGAATCGTTTCTCAAGGAACTGAAAAAGGCAGCCAGCTAGCGGCGATTGACTCAATCGGCCCGGCGGTTGTAACGGTGCTCGCCGCGGCGAGCACGAAATCATAAGCAGGCGTTTGGCACAAACGCCTCTACAACCAATTCGTGTTTATTAGTGTTCCTTCGTGCTTGAATTTCCATAACACATCTACGCATCATGATGCGTCAATTTGTTTCTTGATTACTGCAGGAAAAGCTCTTTAGTTCCCGGACAATCATGTCGTCCTCCGATTTGCATCCACTGGAATCGCTTTTGCGCGAACGGATCGTCGTGCTCGACGGGGCCATGGGCACAATGATCCAGGGCTATAAGTTGTCCGAGCACGATTATCGTGGAAAACGATTCGCTGATTGGAAAGGCAAAGACCTCAAGGGGAGTCTTGAACTACTCAATTTAACGCGGCCGCAAGTCGTCGAGGAAATTCACGCGGCTTATCTGGATGCGGGCGCCGACGTCATCGAAACCAACACCTTCAGCGGAACAACCATCGGGTTGCACGATTTCCTGTTTCGAGGCGAACCCAAACGTGGTCGCAAAGATCAGGAATTCTTTCAGCGCGTCGTGGACGATGTCGATCTTCGCGCGCTTGTTCATGAAATTAATTTTGAAGCGCTCAGGATCGCGCGCCAGGCCGCCGATCGCGTCGCGAATGAAACTGGGCGGCAACGATTTGTTGGCGGATCAATGGGACCTCTTCCAGTCGCTGGTTCCATTTCACCTGACGTAAACGATCCAGCGTTTCGCGCGGTCTCGTTCGATCAGCTTCGCCAAACTTATTTCGATGAGGCGAAAGCGCTGCTCGAAGGCGGCGTGGATCTTCTCATTGTCGAAACCATTTTCGACA
>QHOK01000219.1 GCA_003218755.1 Verrucomicrobiota bacterium | reverse complement strand
CCCTGGTCTGGCAGGGCAAGGAATTGAATGTCCGCAGGGCCGATATCGAGGACGCGCAGCGCGGCTAGCGCTTCTGCGCGCCGCAATTTCCCCCAGCGCTTTCGATCCAATGCGCTCAAGCGCCATCTTTTTTCGAGTGCTCGTTGTGGCCAGGGATTGTCATCCCCATCTGTGACGTAGACAATGCGAATGGCCGCTCCAGCGCGAACCGCTTGCTGGAGAATGACGCTACAAGCCAACGCTTCATCGTCCGGATGTGGCGCGATCAGCATTAACCTCGAGCTGATATCGAACGTCGGAGCAGTTAAAGTTATAAATGACACCCTGGTTAACAGAAGAGAAACGAACACAGTTGGCAATTTAATTCAGGCTGCCAGGCGAGGTACTACTGTCGATCGGTCTGAAATTGCGATCGACGGCCTGCGCCCAGAAGACCACGAGGTCGTGTCCAGTGGAAGTTTGCACAAAGGTGTGAGTGCCCGGTGAAAGAAAGCGCTCCTCTCCTTCGTACCGCTCGCCGTCGAGTACACCCATTACAGTACCAACGTCGCGCGCGATGATTTTGTAGGAGGCCGGAATAACGGTTTCAAAATCAAAGTGCTTCCCGTCGGTGGACGAGTGCAACAGCACACCCGCCACCCGCAATTTGTTTCCGATCGGCAAGTAATTCTGTTCGAGGAAACGGAACGTGGCTGACGGCATGGCGCCTGGCAAAATGGCGACACAGGTGCGTGTATCGATGCAACGCTGGATAGCATTGTCTTCCATCAATCCACGCCGAATGCGTTCCTCAGTAAACGTCTCAATAATGGGATAAAAGCAACGCTGCCGGAAAACCGTTTCTCCTCTGCGATCAAAAACGAAGTCACCCGGTTCAGTAAGTTTGAGCGTGTCGCGCAAAAGATCGCTCTCCAGTTTCGCCTTGTCTTCCCAGAAAGGGTGAACCAACAAGGCCACCAATAATTCGCATACACCGAACATGGCGGGCACGGGCATGACGCGCCAGATCTTCGCGATATTTCGATTCCGGGCCCAGCGGTCCGAAATCGTCAGAACTGGGCCCGTACAAATGACAAAGGCGAGCGGATAGAAGGGAAGGTAGTCCTGCCGCGACAGAAAAGGCCAAAAGGAAACGAGCGCGGTAAAGAAGAAGCCGGCCGTGACGAAGACAAAACTCCGACGCGCCGCCACCACGGCCTCGGGCGTCGCGGCGACAATCCGACGCGCCCCGAGAGCGACGAGTGGGAATCCGACAGCAAAGATAATCACCCACCATGCGGGATGATTTCTCAAACCGGGCACGACGTTGTGATCGAAAACCCAATAGCGGAACTGCGGCCAAATGCCATAGAGCGCAAACGCGGCCATGATCGTAGCAGGAACAATCAACGCGCTGGCGAAGAACGCTGCCAACGCGCCGAGAATCTGCCTCCAACCGATACCCAGTCGCTCGCGGCCAACGAAAATCAGAGTCAGCACGCCCCCGATCAGGATCGACATGACGAGGAGCAATGTCTTCATGGAGACGCCAAAGCAAAGACCCATGAGGAAACCCGCGATCAGCGCGCGCCGCATTGTCAATGCGCCATTGAGCAACACCGCCATGCACAACAACCAAAGCGGAGCCCAAAGATTGTCCGTTCGGAATTCAACCGAACAAAAAGCGTAGTCGAAGGAAAGTCCCACTAGAATGGCTGCCCAGACGCCGACGCGCCGAGAAAAAAGCAGCGATCCGATCCAATAGGTGCACCAGAAGGCAACAACGTAGAGCGGCTGCAAGATGATCCGCATCCAGTAAAGAATCGTCCCGCGGTCGCCGATCAGCTTATAGATCGGTGCGCATAGTATGTGAAACAGCGGCATGTGGTTATCAGCCAGATCGCGATACTGAACAAAACCGCGAGCCCAGCCCCAAACGACGTGCAGATGTTGCGACTCATCGATGGCAAACTTGTAGTGCGTGACGGTAATGACCCTCAGAAAGATCAGCGCAATGAAAAGTGAAGCCGCAGACGTGAATTCGTGCGGGTAGGATAAACCAAAATAATCGGCTATGCGTCGTGTTAACGCTCGTCCTCGACTGGACGAAGCAGGCGTTGTGGTGGTCGCCGCAGGTCGCAAGGACATGATTCTCAGCAGCCGAGCGCTAGTCCTGGGCACGGATCTTCCCCGCACATGCGCGCACGGATTCCCAGAGGTCGACGCTGGGCATCTCCGCGCCTTTTGCTAATAAGTTTCAACAAACCAGCTAAGAAGACATTCCCCGGCCCCAGCTCCATAAAAAATTTCCATCCGCGTTCAGCGAGTCGCTCCATGGTCCATATTCTTGGTAGATGCTACCCGCCAGAAGTGAAAATTCATTATCTGTTTGCGGTACTCGGAGCGACTGGCTTAGCAACAATCAACGGTCGAGCGCAACCAAACCTAGCGCATCCTGTAAATGACCCCTTCGGCAGTGTGCGCCACTGGCTCGTACCGTTCCGCCAAGAGTTTCGCCAGGATCGGAAAGTTCTTCACTGGATAGTGCGCACTTTTCGGGTCGGGCTGAACATCGACAATGTAGGTCGGTGGGTGCCTGGCAAAATCTTGCTCCAGAATGGTCCAGGCGCCGGGCAAGATCCGGCTGCGAGTATCGAAGCCGGGGATCGGTCCTCCGAAAACATAACCTGTCAGCGGGAAAGTTGTGATGTAGCGGCAGGCAGGGCGTCTGTGGGCGTCCAGATAAATATCGGGACTTTGGCCCCAGACGAAAATCCTGTCAGCAGGGTCGGAATGCGCGAATAAGTATCGTCCCGCCTGAGACGGCGCACGGCGCGACGCCAGCCCCGTCCAGTGTTTGATTGAGAAGACAATGATCGTAAGAGCCAGCCAGGCATAGGTCACTCCAGGTCGCAGGAACCATTTGGGCGGCTGCATCCTGCGGGACCAAAGTCTCGCGTAGTAGGGCGCTGCGAGCAGAGTGAGCGGAGGGATTAATTGGACATAGTAATGAGGATAAAAGCGGGCGCCTGCCGCAGCGCCAATCGCTGAAGCAGCGAGCAATCCTAGAAGCGCTGTTCGTTCCGCCGTCTTCCCAGCCCAAATCTCGCCCTTGTCTCGGCACGCCAATATCGCCCCGATCACGAGGGGTAGACAGACCCCGAGGAAGGTCGGCGTAGTCACGATTCCCTTCCGCCAAAAAATATGCGGAACGTCATGATCGGTAATTGTCCAGTAGAACGCGTCACGGAGGATCCCTTGTTTCCAAAGCACAATCGTCACGAGACCGAGCGTTGCGAAAAATCCTGCCGTGAATGTAGTCGCCTGAATAATCGAATTTATTCGCGTTAAACTGCGGCTAGCACCGTAGCTCGGTAGCAGTAGATAAATGCCGAGGGGGACTGCCGCTATCGCGGCCGGCTGTTTGAGCAGGAAGGCCACGCCCAAAAGCGCACCTGCCGCAGAGAGCTCGGGCCGCATACGCGACGAACTGCGGCGGAACGCAATTGCCCACGCCCAGATGATCGGAAGATTCATCAGCATCTCGCCGTCGAATGAGAGGTTCTTCCACGTCCACCAGGGTACTAGCGCCATTATGTGGAGCGCTTTCCAATTGAACTTGCCTGCTATTTTGAATACCGCGGCGTACGTCCAGAAGAGAAGCGGCGGCTTGCGCTCTACCGCGTCAGCGTAGGGTCGCCCGCCGTCAACTATCTCGTTCGCCACCACCGAATACATTCCTTCGCTGTCAATCAGCTGAGGATGCAAAAGAGACGGGAGGCGAATTGCGACCGTGAGGAGGATTATCCCAAGCGCGGCGAAGCGAAATTGGCGCAACCTATGAGTTGGCACACCCATCATTCGGCAGATTAATTTCCGGATGTGGTCGGCTTAAGAGAATCATGAATGCGGGTAACTTCTGTAAAAACATCATCAACTGTGATTGCCTGCATGCAAAGATTGTTGCGGCAGACGGATTGCCGGTTGTTGTAGGCGTTCACGCACGGGCTGCAGGCGATGCCTGCCCACAAGGCGGTGGCGTTTGGCGATCGCGCGGCAAATAGCGCCGGTGTCTCCGGCCCGAACAAAGTGACGACGCGAATCGGCGTCATCGAAGCAAAATGAGCCGGGCCACTGTCATTCGTTACCAAAACGTCACTGCGCGTGTAAAGCACGAGTAATTGTCGTAGAGTCGTTTTCCCCGCAAGCTGGACGACGCGACACGAACCGACCTCGTCTGCAAGTCGGTTATTAGCAGGCGCATCAGCCGGTGCACCCGTAAATCCGATAAACAACTCCGGGTAACGTTCTAGCAACCTGCGCGCAAGTTCGACATACCGCGCCGCCGGCCAACGCCTTAGCGGCAGCAAGTCGCTCGCGTTCGGGTTGAGCAGGACGAGTGGCGCAGAACCGATGCGAGGATTTTCGCGCTGTAGCAAGGCATCGATTTCAGCAACTTCAGACAGGGACGGTCGAAATCTTGGAAGTGGCTGGTTTGCAGACGGCGTAAAGTCGAATGTCGGAAGCACCGCCGGATCGCGGGTCAATGCTTCAACCATGGCTTCGAACATCTGACTTGTGTGGAGATGAGGATTGTACAAAAGCCGGTGCGTCACTAAGTCGCCGCGGTACGGTCCGTCGCCAAAAAAAGTATGAAACCCAACGCGTGATTTGGCGCCGGTCATAAACGTCAATATTGCGGAGAAACGTGTCAGAAACTCCATATCAACGACCGCGTCGATGCCGATTTTCCGCACCTGCAGCACCGCCCGTAGCGCGCCAGTCGCGAGTCCGAAAAGACTGTTCGTCGCGATTGTTATCACATTTCCCTCGGGAATAATTTCCATCGCGTCGAGAATGAAGCGATTATCTTCGAATACGACGAAGTAAACGTTTTCACGTCCAACCATTTCGATGGCACGCAGAATTGCGGGATAGGCGAGAACGGTTGAGCCTTGCTCCGCGAACTTGACGAAGAGAATGCGCTGAAACTCGCGCGGTCCTAGCCGCCCAGCGGATTCAAAGATTTTTCTGAGAAGGGTTAGAATGGCGCAAAGCGGCCCACCAACCCAGCGATCGGTGCGTTGCAAAGTCGAAATACCTACAGGGAGATCCATTCGCGCCTAAGGTGGTGATATTTGCGAAAAAATTTTGGCGCCTCGAGCAGTCGATTGTAGCGTCGAGGCGATATGAACGCGAGTGTTAGTTTAGGCGTGGGCTGCTTTGAGCATGTTTCTGGCGGAAAATGAATCAAGGCGCTCTTGCTCAAGATGTCTAACATCGAAATCGCCAAAGCCCCTGACCGGCTCCACGGTGGGTCAGTGAGCCCGAAGGAAGTTGCGTTCGACGTCGCGCCGCCAGTAGTGCATGCTCCCGCGCGCGTAGACGAAACCGGAGTAGAGCTCAAACGCGGCGCCTTCTTGAACACGATCGCGATGTTGGCGTCGAACCTTCGCGGCGTCTTTACCTTTCTCGTGGCGCGACTCCTCGGACCGGCTGCCTTGGGAACGTTTTCGGTTGCCTGGGCGAATACCGATCTGGCCAGCAAAATTGCGGTCTTCGGACTCGATAACGCCATCACGACTTTTATCGCCCGTTCGCAA
>QHOK01000218.1:1889-5660 GCA_003218755.1 Verrucomicrobiota bacterium | reverse complement strand
GCTTTGGCCAGCGCTTCACACACGCGCGCAAGAGCGCCGGGACGATTTGCAAGAAAGACCGCGCGTTGGGTGGCCGTTTCGACGGAGAGCTTGGGAGATGCGTTCATGTCCTTTCAAAGTGACGCCGGGAATGGCTTCTGACAACTCAGGAAAATCCGGAGATCTGATTCTGCGCTCATTTTAAGCCACCAACGAATCCCAACCGCGACCAGCATGTCGCGCGACCTCGTGCGCCAATATAAACCTGAACGCCGCTCCGAAAGAATTCGCGAGTCCCGATAATTTCGGGATTGTCGATCCAGAGATGACCACGATTGCTGAACGTCGCTCCGTGAAATCACCACCCCCACGGCGGACCGTTGGTTTCGTCACAGCATCCTCCATCGTTATTGCCAACATTATTGGCACTGGGATCTTCACGAGCCTTGGTTTTCAACTGGCGGACATTCAATCGGGATTTCCGCTGCTCATGCTTTGGGTCATTGGCGGAATCGCGGCGCTTTGCGGCGCGCTTTGTTATGGCGAACTCAGCGCCGCGCTGCCGCGTTCCGGAGGGGAGTACCATTTTCTCTCGCAGATTTATCATCCCGCGCTCGGGTTCATGGCGGGATTCGTTTCTGCCACGGTGGGATTTGCCGCGCCCATCGCGCTCGCCGGCATGGCGTTTGGGACATATTTCCGCGGCGTTTTCGACTTTGGCTCGCCGGTCCTGCTCTCCTTCGCGATTGTCTGGGCCGTGGCGCTCTTCCATCTTGGGAACCTGCGCCTCGGCGGCGTGTTCCAAAATCTTTGGACGATCGTGAAGCTTCTCTTAATTGGTGCGCTCATTACAGCCGGATTTATCGTCGAACCAAAACAAGGGATCACTTTTTGGCCGCAGGCAGGCGACACGATGTCAATCTTCAGCGGCGCGTTTGCGGTCGCGCTTGTTTACGTCATGTATTCTTACTCGGGCTGGAACGCGTCGAGCTACATTATCGGTGAAGTCAAGCGACCAGAGAAGAATGTTCCGCGATCGCTGCTCGCGGGAACGTTCATCGTCATTGCGGCTTATGTTGTCCTGAATGCGGTTTTTCTTGCGACCACGCCGCAACAGGAAATGCGCGGGCAAATCGAAGTCGGCTTAATCGCGGGCAAGCACATCTTCGGGGCGAACGGCGGCCGGCTTGTTGGCGCCGTGATTTGCCTCGGTCTGGTTTCAACCGTCAGCTCGATGACCTGGATCGGCCCGCGCGTGACGATGTCGATGGGCGAAGATCATTGGTTGCTGCGTTTACTTGGCCGCAAAAACAAACATGGCGTCCCGACAAATGCGATTGTTCTGCAACTGCTCATCGTGAATCTACTTTTGCTGACGCAAAGTTTCGCAGACGTTGTCCGCTACACCCAATTCAGTTTATTGATTTGCTCGCTGCTAGCTGTGATCGGCGTGATCGTGCTTCGTTTCACGCATCCGAAAATCACGCGGCCGTATCGGGTTTGGGTCTATCCGCTCCCACCAATTGTATTTTCGGTGATCACAATCTGGATGATGATTTATCTTTTGCGTTCCCATGCAGTGGAATCGCTGGCCGGTGTGGCGACGGCGCTCCTGGGCTTGCTCCTGTACTTTTGCGCGGCAAAACGCCCCAGTCGCTCGGGATGAAAAGGAACCACACGTTATCTGCGATCATAGCGCTGGTCGCAGCCGGGGTCAGCGTCTCCGCACAGGAAAATCCCCACATTGCGCCCCGCGCCATGCCGGTAGCTGCCGGACCTAACGATGTGGCGCGTTTTCTTGCAGGAATGCCGGTCCCGCTGGATTCCCCGCTTGCGCCGCTCACGCGCGAGCCGGCGTGGCAGCAACACGCCGCGTTTTTCGAAGAGCAATTCTCAAAACTTAATCTCCAGCAACTGCAGAAACTGCACGCGTGGCAAGAGACGTACCTTCCACAATCGCTGCAACCGATCCCTGTAGCGTTTTACATGTTCAGCGGGCCGGACTTTCTTTATGTCGATCAATTTTTTCCCAGGGCTGCTGTGTACGTGCTTTGCGGGAAGGAAGGCCTGGGCCCCCCACCGGACCCATTACGCATCGCGAATCTCTCCGGCGCACTGGGAAATTTGGAGAACGCGATGAAATCCTCACTCAACACGACGTACTTCATCACCCAAGACATGAAAATCGATCTGCATGAGCAGAACCTCAACGGCGTGTTGCCGATTCTCTACGCGTTCATCGCGCGCGCAGACAAATCGATCACGAATGTGACGTTCGGCTCTCTCAGCAGCGGCGGCGCATTTCAAGAGGCCGCGCCCGGAAAAAAAGGCAGCAGTGTTTCCGGGGTGCGGATCAGGTACACCGACAACCAATCGGGCGATTCCCAAACGATGTATTATTTTAGCACCGACATTTCTGATGGCGGCATCAAGGCGACTCCCGGTTTCCTAAAATTCGGCCAACGATTGGGCGTCGGCTCCAGCCTTCTCAAGTCATCGTCATATCTAATGTTTGAGAATGGTTTCGCTGCGATCCGCAACTTCATTCTGGAACACAGTAATCGAATTGTACAGGACGATTCCGGAATCCCGCTGGCGTACTTCGATCCAAACAAATGGAACGTGCGTCTATTCGGTGTTTACCTCGGCCCGATTGAGCTGTTCAAACAACATCACCAGCCCCGGCTGCAGGAACTTTTCCAACAAGGCAATCCGTCGCCGCTCGAGTTCGGATTCGGTTATCGCTGGAACTACAAGGAAGCCCACCTGATGGTCGCGGAACGCAAGTGATGCCTTTGTTATGTCGAGCTCAGTCTCCCGCTGTCGCAGGATTGCGGTTCGCTCCAAATTAGAGATTCCTCGACTTCGCTCGGAATGACACAGAGCCGTACGCTCGCTGTTAGAATCGGCGAAACCACGAATAGGGAAACACGTCTCCCGGGCAATCAGTCGGCCAGCGCGGTGGATTCATTTCGCGATGCGGCCGCACGGGTATCTCGCCCCTGTCGATCTTGCCGCAGCGTTCTCGCAGATAACGGATGAGTTCTTCGCATGATTCGAGCTGTGCGCGTGTTGGCTGGTCGCGATTAAAATCGCCAACCAGACAAATGCCGAGCGAAATGTTGTTTAAATAATCGCTGTGCACATGGCCGCCATTGATCTGGCGCCGCCAGCGATCGCCTACTTCGATCTGGCCGTTGCCCGTGGACGTTCCGTTGCCGATCACGAAGTGATACGCGAGCCCGTTCTGCATCCGGCGGACATGCCGATGATAATAATCAAAAACGCGCGCGTTTCCCTGCCGCGTGCCGCTGTTATGCACGACAATGAATTGCCAGCGACGCCGTTTTACTGGTGCGCGCCGGATGGCTTCGATGACTGACCGGGTAAGATATCGATAGCTGCTTGATCGGCCAGACCAGGGCCAGAAACCGAATCTCCGCGGCGGCGGGGATGGTGGAGGCTCGAACCCCTGATCTTCCTCGACACCGGACTTCTCGATCACAACCTGGGCTCGCTCGCCGGCTGAAAGAGGACGGGCAATTTTTGGTTGGGGCGCCGGAGTTGGCGTTGGAACGGCAACTGCACGCGGCGGTGAAGGTGAGCTTTCTGCTGATGCGCCGCGCTCGTCTGCACGAGCCGCCGGCGTTTTCTGCGGCTTTGGTGTCTCCTGTTCTTCGCGCGCCAGTTTCGCTTTCTCAGCTTTTTTTGATTTTCGTGCGGTTTCTTTCTCGTGAGATTTCTTCTTCGCCGTTTTCGGTTTGGGTGTGGGGGTGTGGTGCCGTTTTGATT
>QHOK01000218.1:0-1725 GCA_003218755.1 Verrucomicrobiota bacterium | reverse complement strand
CGACTCGTCGTTGGCTAATTTTGCCCTCGGAATGGCGGTGGACGCTTCGTCTGGCGTGCCAGAGGCTCGATGTTTCTTCGCTGATTTACTCCCTGCTCCTTTTGCTTCGGGAGTCGGAGATTTTTTCGGTTTAGGAGATGAGGCGCTTGTCTCGCTTGACTTCGATTCGTCGCGGCGACTTTTTTGTTGTTCACCGACCTGCGCGCAAAGGAGACCTGTGATGATCGCGCCGACGGCGAACGCAGTTGCGAGCCAAATGCGAAAGCGCACCACTGCGACGGAGCGTAACAGAGCGCGCGACGCGATCAACGCTTACAGTGGCGATTTGTTAAAAAAGTTACAAACCTGACAAAGGTCGATCACCTCTTCCTTTTTTACGTGTAACTTTGTAACGTTGAAATCTCCTCTGGCCGAAGTCACGCCGCGCGCGCGGCAGGCTCGGGTGTGAGAGGCGCAGCCCTGCGCATTCTTTCGCGTTCCCGGCGAAGGATCGCGTTCAATTTACCTCCCAGCAAGAGCAGCAGGCAAGTCAGATACATCCAGGTGAGCAGCACGACGATGGATGCAAGCGCGAGATATGTAGGGTTATAGCGATCATATCTCGCCACATACAGCTGAAAAAGTTTTGTCGCGATGATCCAGCCGACAGAAAAGAAAATCGCGCCCGGTAACGCCTGACGGATGGTTAGATAATTCTCCGGTGTGAGGAGATACAGGGCGAGCGCGAAGATGATTAGAACAAGCGCGGTGAATGGCAGACTCAACGCTGCGATCCATGCCTGCAGAGGGAACGCGAGTTGAAAATTTACCTCTGCAATACCAGCCAGCTTTTCACCAAAGACAATTGCGTTAAAGCAAAATACGATGACGATCCCAAACCAGAAGAGCATGAAAAATGAGATGATATATTTCGACCACCAATGCGGATCTTCCCGCATTCCGTACGTATGACTCAGGGCCCGTGAAATTGTCGCGATGAAGACGGTCCCGAAATAGATGCCGAGAATTATCCCTGCGTTCGCAAGCAGACCGCTCGACCCCGTTACCACCACATTGGCCATCGCAGAATCGAGAATGTCCTGCACTTTCGGGTCCGGGGGCATGAAGCTTTTCAAGAGAAGGAACATCCGGTGCAACTTGGTCGGATCGGTGCCGAACAGACCCAGCAGATGCCAGAGAAACAGCGAACCGGGAGCCAGCGCAAAAAGAAGCAGATACGCCATCTGCGCAGCCAGGCCGGTTGTATTATCCATCGCGGTTTCCCAAACCAGCCGGCGCAAAACCCGCCAGATCAATCCGAGATATTTCATCTCCGGCAGAGTTTACTTTGCCCCGCCTAAATATCCATTAAAGTCCGAATGCTTTCTCGAGTAACCTCCGTCCGCGTTGCCTCGGAGCGCGACTTTCCCAATGCGCGCATTACGAAAAATGCGGCTTAAAGAGTTGCGACACGACGCCTGACAAATTGTGAAAAAAAGAATCCTGATACTCACGGCCAGTTTCGGAGAAGGTCACAATAGCGCCGCGCGAGGAGTGCGCGATGGGCTTGTCCGCGTCGCGCCGGAAGGGACCGAGGTGGAATTGCGCGATTTATTCGCCGAAGCCTATGGACCGGCCAACGAGCTGGTGCGAAGAGGCTACCTCGGCCTGGTCAATTTCGTGCCTCGCGCCTGGGGAGCTGTTTACGGATGGCTGGATCGCAAGACGGATTTCGATAACGAATTC
>QHOK01000217.1 GCA_003218755.1 Verrucomicrobiota bacterium | reverse complement strand
GTTCAACAGATAGCCGCCGCAGACGAACTTCACGTTCCGGTGATCGTACTGGGAGAGTACCGGTTCGGCATCGCGACCTCCCGTCGCCGGCGCGATTATGAAGCATGGCTGGCGCGTGGCCGGGCATTCTGGAATGTGCTTCCCATATTGGAGGAGACTGCCACGCACTATGCATCGATCCGGCAGCAACTGAAGAAAGCCGGAGGGCCATTGCCCGCCAACGACGTTTGGATCGCCGCACTGGCGCGACAGCACGATCTGCCGGTTCTAAGCCGTGACGCTCACTTCGACGCGGTGCCTGGTCTTACTAGACTCTCATGGCCCTAACAAGTGTAAGTTTTCAGCGAGCCAAGTCCGTTTTCAGCCGGGTGCGCTCTCGATTTCGATCTTCACCTGCTGCAAGGTAACGCGCGCCGACTGGGAAGCCGTCGGCCTTGATGCTTCCAAAGTTTCCCGTTTACGAATTACCTCTTGAGCGTTTCAATTAGTCCGTGATCGAGCAGAAGAAAATTTTTGGAACGGATGGCGTGCGCGGTGTCGCGAACGTGGAGCCGGTGACGGCCGAGACGGCGCTGAAACTTGGCCGCGCTGCGGCGTATGTGTTCGCGCAATTGAATCCGCGCAAGACGCCTCCCGAGGCGCGTCCGAAAATCGTTCTGGGCAAGGACACGCGTCTTTCCGGTTACATGCTCGAAAACGCGCTCGTGGCGGGAATCACTTCGCTGGGAGTGGATGTTCTCGTCATCGGGCCGTTGCCTACACCCGGTGTCGCTTACATCACACGATCGCTGCGCGCGGACGCCGGCATCGTTCTCTCCGCTTCGCATAATCCTTATCAGGACAACGGCATCAAATTTTTCCGGCACGACGGTTACAAACTGGATGATCAAATCGAGGAGAAAATCGAAAAGCTCGTTTTTACCGGTGAGATCGATTCCATTCGGCCGACTGCCAATAAAATCGGCCGCGCCACACGCATCGATGACGCGCTCGGGCGTTACGTCGAATTCGCCAAAGCGAGTTTTCCGAAGGGAATGTCGCTCGAGGAAATGCGCGTCGCAGTCGATGTGGCGAACGGCGCTGCTTACAAATCGACGCCTTGCGTCTTGCGCGAGTTGGGCGCGGATGTCGCCGTGGCACACAACCAGCCCAACGGCATGAATATCAACGATGGTTGCGGCAGCATTTATCCGGAAGAGATCCAGCGTATCGTGAAGATCAGCGGCGCGGACGTGGGCATTTCGCACGACGGCGACGCCGATCGCGTTCTTCTTTGTGACGAGGACGGCGAGATTGTGGATGGCGATGAGATTCTCGCCATCGCGGCCCTGGATCTTTTGGAGGCAGGCCGACTGGAGCAAAACACGATGGTAGCAACCGTCATGAGTAATTTTGGCCTCGATGAAACGCTCGGTGCGCACGGCGGCAAAGTCGTGCGGACGAAAGTCGGCGACCGCTATGTGCTTGAAGAAATGGTGCACCAAAAACTCAATCTCGGCGGCGAACAAAGCGGCCATGTCATTTTCCGTGATTTCACCACCACCGGTGACGGCATCATCACTGCCCTTCAGGTTTTGCGGATTATGCACAAGACCGGCCAGCCGCTGGGCAAATTGAAGGCGTGCCTGCAAAAATACCCGCAGGCCCAGCGCAATTTGCCGGTGAAAGAAAAGCGCCCGCTAGCCGAGTTGACTGCGGTGATGAAGCTGGTGACCGACGCGGAGAAAGAACTTTCCGGTAAAGGCCGGGTGCTCCTGCGTTATTCCGGGACGGAGCCGAAGATTCGTCTGCTCATCGAAGGGCGCGAACTCGACATAAAAGCGGACCGAATCGCGGACGCGATTCAAAGGGAGATTGGAGCATAGGACCCGTACGACACATGAGCCTCATACGTGTCATCGAAGCACTTCTTTTCAGCGCGCAAAAACCGGTTTCGATCCGTGAAATTGCCACGGCAATAAAGGGCGCAGAGGACGATCCGGCAGCTGCCGGACCTAACGAGTTTGCACGTGTGCGCGAAGCGGAAGTTGCCGCCGCGCTCGAACAATTGAAGATCGATTACGTCGAGCAGCAGCGCGCGTTTCAATTGATTGAAAAAGCGGAAGGCTGGCAGCTTGCAACCGATCCGCAATACGCACAGTGGGTGCGTCAGCTTTTTCCCGCGCCGAAGCCGGCGCGGTTGAGTGCGCCCGCGCTGGAAACGCTCGCGATCATCGCATACCGCCAGCCCATTACCCGCGCCGATGTGGAAGCGGTTCGCGGTGTGAATATCGATGGGGTGCTGCAAACATTGATGGAACGCGGGCTGGTCAAAATCGCTGGACGTGCCGAAGTCCCCGGCCGCCCGCTTCTTTATGAAACGACACAGTTTTTCCTCGACCATTTTGGGCTGCGCAATCTCGATGAATTGCCAAACGTTGAAGAACTGCGGAAACGGAATTTGCCGATCGCGCCTGCTCGAACGCAACCAGAAAGCGCGGCCACACCGCCTTCCGGGTAGCGCACGCGTCTCGCGTGTTGGTTTGGGCGTCTCGCCAAAACGGACCTTTCTTTGGAGTTGTTTTTTGCAATGCCTGACGCGAATCCGCTAGAAAAATTCGTGATCGCGAGGACGCGCTCGCCAGCACGCGAGACGCGTGCGCTACCCGGGATTTCGGCGTCAGCGGCAGTCATCCTAATCGCGGTCGCAGCAACGAGCTTCGCCGAAATTCGACCATCAGATTGCGCGCGGGCGGCAATGTATTCCGAGAGCAGACGCGGAGTCTGTATGCTGGTGATGCAGAATGGCCGGACGATTTTTGAACACTATGCCAATGGAGGATCGGCACGCGGAAGATGGCCGATCTTTAGTGGAACAAAAAGTTTTTGGGGAATCGCCGCGCTGGCAGCTGTGCATGATGGATTATTCAGGCTCGACGATCTTGTCTCGGACACGATCACCGAATGGAAGAGTGATCCACGCAAATCGCGGATCACCATTCGCCAGTTGCTTAATCAGACTGATGGCATTGAAGGCGCGTCGCGTCTTCAGCGCGCATCGATTCGAGACCGAAACACCATGGCAATTCGGTTGCCGACGGTTACTGAACCCGGCGCGGCTTTCATCTATGGTCCGAGTCATCTTCAGATTTTTTCCGAGCTCCTGCGCCGGAAATTAAAAGGTCGCGGCACAATCGCATACTTCGAAGGACACGTGGCGGATCGGCTCGGACTGCATCGCCTCAACTACAAAAAAGACAGCCGCGGCAATCCACTCCCAGCGACGGGATTTGAACTGACTGCGCGGGAATGGGCGCGATTAGGCGAGCTGGTCCTCGGGAACGGCAACTATCACGGGCGGCAAATTGTTCCGGCAGCTTTGTTGCGCGAGGCGTTTGCCGGGTCGCAAGCAAATCCTTCCTACGGCGTCACATTTTGGTTAAATCAGCAGGCGCCTATCGGGCGCGAGGCAGACTTGGAGCGAATGCTCGATTGGCCGTGGCAAAACGCGCAATGGAGAGATGTTTGCATTTGCAAGGACGCGCCGCCCGACATGCTGGTGGCGCTTGGCTCGGGCTATCAGCGCTTGTTTGTAATTCCCTCGCTGAAAGCAATCATTGTGCGGCAAGGTTCAAACGCAAAATTTTCCGATGGGCATTTCCTGCGGCTGGTACTGGGGCTGTAGGCGGGACCGCTGCCATCCCAAGGGAAGCGAACCGCTTCCCCTATAGGGTTTGACTTGCTCGTTCGTCTGGCAAACGATCACGCATTATGAAAAACAAGTCCGAGTACGAGCAGGCACTCATTAAGATCCAGCACGAATGGGCGGAAGCTCGCATGAAAGGTGATACCTCGTACACGCGGCGTCTGGAGGCGGAAAATTGCACGGTTGTGTGGCCTGACGGCAGCATCGTGAACAAACGAGAAGACTTGAAAAGCATGACCGGCGACATCGTTTTCACCGAGTTCAAAATCGATGATCTACGAGTGCGCTTCTATGGAGACACCGGAATCGTCGTTGGCCAGGGGACAATCAGGGCACACGAAGGAAAACAAAACCTTCTCGGCGGGAAATTTGTGTGGACGGATACGTTTGTAAAACAGAATGGCGCATGGAAGGTGGTCGCATCACAGGTGACTCCAGTCTTAACAAAATAATCGCTAACGAATATCCATATTCCTTATGAACAAATTTGCACTCGGTTGCGTCGTCCTCCTTGTCGTCCTGCTCTTCGTCGCCGTCTTTGCGGCCCTTGCGGTGGGCGGCAGTTACAATCGTCTGGTTCGCTTGCAACAAACCGTCGATCAAAGCTGGGCGCAGGTGCAAAACGTCTATCAGCGGCGCGCAGACTTAATTCCGAATCTCGTGAACACAGTTTCGGGCGCGGCCAATTTCGAAAAATCCACTCTTGTAGAAGTGACGAATGCGCGCGCCAGTGTCGGTCGTGTGCAAACACAAATTGATCCGAACAAGGCGCCAACAGACGCAGCGCAGCTTCAGAAATTCCAGGCTGCCCAAGGTGAACTGAGTAACGCTCTCTCCCGTTTGCTGGTGGTGGTGGAGCGCTATCCAGAGTTAAAAGCCAATCAGAATTTTCTCAGTTTGCAGGCGCAACTTGAAGGTACGGAAAACCGAATCTCGGTCGAGCGCGGCAACTTCAACAGCGCTGTGCAAAACTACGATGTGGCAGTGCGCAGTGTCCCGACAAATTTGGTGGCAGGCATGCTTGGCTTTGCGCCGAGACCATTCTTTACTGCCCAGCCGGGCGCGGAACGGCCGCCGCCGGTACAATTCAATTTTGGCACGCCCGCTCCGGCGCCTGCAGCGACGGCGGCGCCCTAAGGTGATTCTCGGTCTTGGTGTAACGGCGGGCGGGCGTGCCACGCCGAAGCCCTGCGAAGGTGGGTCGCCCGCGATCAAGCAGCCGACACGGCTGCCACTACAATATTTTTTCGGCAAACAACTCACACTTTGCGTTGCCGTTTTTCTCGCGCTCAATGCCATCAATTCGCATGCTGCAGAAGTCATTCCGCCGAAACCCGATCGCTACTTCAACGATTACGCCGGCGTAGTTTCAAATGAAGCCGCTTATCGCTTTAACGAGCAGCTCGCGCAATTCGAGCGCGAAACTTCTGACCAAGTGCTGGTCGCGGTTTGGCTAACGATGCCGTCGGAAAGTTCGATCGAAGATTTCACGCAGCGGACGTTTCAAGCTTGGACCGTCGGGCAGAAAGCCAAAAACAACGGCGTTGTTCTATTCGTTTTTGTAAAAGACCGGCGAATGCGTATTCAGCCGGGGTATGGATTGGAAGGCGCGCTGCCCGATATCACTTGCGATCAGATTATTCGCAACGGCATCGCGCCGCATTTTAAAAGCGGAGATTACGAAGGCGGCCTCGCGACTGGAATCGAACTAATCTTCAAAGCGATTCGTGGCGAGTACAAAGGATCAGACAAAACGGTCGCCGAACGACATCGTGGCAGCGGTGCTTTTGGTCTCTTGCCCTTTATCATTTTTGTCGTTGTCCTGATCATTATTTCGAGAGTGATGCGGCGACTTGGCGGTTACGGCTACTCATCGGGCCGGGGTGGTCCAGTATTTTTACCAATGG
>QHOK01000216.1 GCA_003218755.1 Verrucomicrobiota bacterium | reverse complement strand
TTCGGCGCGTAGTAATAAGTGTCCGCGCCGTTCGTGATTTGCTGCGGCTCGCCCTTGCCATCTTGCGATCGCACATACAACTCGTTCTCGCCGGTCACATCCGAGTTGTAGGCGATCCACTTTCCGTCCGGTGACCAAACCGCGTCGCGTTCGTGCGCGCCCGAAGTTTTGCTCAAATTACGTGGCGTGCCATTCTTTGCAGGCACTGAGAAAAGATCGCCGCGCGCGACTGCGATCGTGCGTTCACCGTCGGGCGCGAGGTTGACCGACTCGAGATGCTTTGAGGCATCAACGAGCGCGCCGCGGCCGCTGTCGAAATCTTCCTTGATCTCTATCGGCACAAGCGTGGCTTGTCCTGTGGCAAGGTCGTAACGCCAGATGTATCCCGCTTGCTCGAAGACGATCGAGTCTTTGCCGATGGATGGAAACTTGATATCGAAATCGGTGAAGTGCGTGAGCTGCTTGCTTTCTTTCGTTGCGAGATCAACAACGAACAAGTTCATTCGTTTGTCGCGATCCGAGATAAAATAGATTTTGTTATCCGGTCCCCACATCGGGCCGATGTCCTGCGCTGGATTGTTCGTCAGGTCTTCTGTGGCGCCGGTTTTGAAATCGTAAATCCAAATGTCATCTGCCATGCCGCCGCGATAATATTTCCATGTGCGGAACTCGCGGAAAACGCGGTTGTAAGCCATCTTCGAATCATCCGGAGAAAACGAAACAAAGCCGCCGCGCGGCACAGGCAATTGGTGCGGCAATTCCGCATCCAGCCCAACCGCGAACAATGAGCCGATGAAATCGTTGAACGACCTCATGCGCGAGCGAAAGACGACGAGCGGCTTCGTGTTCTCCCATGCCATCACGATGTTGTTCGGCCCCATGCGGTCCGAAACGTCGTCGCGTCCAAGCGTGGCCGAAGTCGTCAGGCGCTTCGGCGTACCGCCTTCGGCTGGCATCACATAGACTTCCGTGTTGCCGTCATATTGCGAAGTGAACGCGATCTGAGTTCCGTCAGGCGAAAAACGCGCAAACGAAGTGTAGCCGGGTCCGCTTGTCAGGCGGCGCGCCGTACCGCCCTCTTTGCCGACCGTGTAAAGCTCGCCCGCGTAACAAAAAACGATCTGTGTCCCGTTTGTGGTTGGGAAACGTAATAACCGCGTCGTTTCGGGCAGATGCTGCGTTGAGGCTGTCGCAATTGAAAACAGACCGACCGCGATCAAACACAAAAGAACAAAAAACCGAGAGAGTATCTTCATAGGAAAACGGTGAAACGGGCAAGCTGCCGTTGAACTAACAGGATGCAACTCTGATTTGATTCAACGGTAGCATTCAGAGGATTACATTGAAGACGCCGCTAAGCGCCGATTTTGTCTAAACGCAGCGATTCTATCATCCCTGAGCGGAGCGAAGGATCTCTGACTATTCGTCGAAGAAGGGAACACTGAAATGACCAGAGATGTTTCGCTGCGCTCAACATGACAAATCATTTGCTAAAATCGATCCCTCGAAACCCGCGCGGCTGCATCAGAACAATCTGGTGAACTGGCGGAAGGGGTGGGATTCGAACCCACGGTGGGTTTCCCCACGCTCGATTTCGAGTCGAGTGCCTTAAACCGGACTCAGCCACCCTTCCTCAAAACGGAAGAAAACGTCGAACGCTCAACGTCCAACATCCAACGTTGAATGCAAACCCGGTTCTGAATTGGACGTTCAGCGTTGGGCTTAGCTTTCTTCGCTCGAGGATACGTCTCTCCTGTCGGTAGAGAGCAGGTTCGGCGAGGTCTAGCGAACGCGGCGCCAAGCAGAGTCATTCTCCAAAAAATGTTACAATTTTCGGCTTGCCATGGTCTTTCAGCTTACTGCATATTGTGTATCCAACTGGACAGCCACGCTATTACTTGTTGTTGACTGGTATTCACAGGTTGTTGGCGCCGCTGTTCACCAATATTCGCACCTTATTCGAAACCTCAACCCTCCCTCACCGTCATGATTCAACTAAAACCCGGAATTCCGCCCGCTTCACTCACTGGACCGTCTCCATCGGCCTCACGTCGAAAAAAAGGAACAGAGAAAAAGAAAAACAGCGGCCTGCATTTCAAGCGTGTGTTCAGCGATGCTGCCGTTGCGCCTTTTGATCAAATTGAATGGGAACGGCGCAACGCGG
The DNA here is from genome assembly GCA_003218755.1 of Verrucomicrobiota bacterium. Taxonomy (GTDB): domain Bacteria; phylum Verrucomicrobiota; class Verrucomicrobiia; order Chthoniobacterales; family UBA10450; genus Udaeobacter. The sequence continues at coordinate 1,559 of QHOK01000216.1, read as the reverse complement.
AAATCAATGATGATGGCGGCAAGGTTATTTTTAAGCAGGAAGACATCGAAGTGCCGAAAAACTGGAGCGCCCTGGCGACCAAGATTGCGGTCTCAAAATACTTCTACGGCGACATCGCCAACGGCACCGATCCGTACAAAGGCGGAAGAGAAATGTCGGTGCGACATCTTATTCATCGGGTCACGCGCACGATTACCGACTGGGGAATCGCGGATGGTTACTTCGCCGATGAAGAAACTGCGGAGACTTTCTACGACGAACTGACCTGGCTGTGTTTGAACCAGCATGGCGCCTTTAACTCGCCAGTGTGGTTCAACGTCGGATTGTATCATCAATACAGCGTGGGCAAGGACGGCGGCGCCGGAAATTATTTTTATAATCGCGAGACCGGCAAAGCCGAACGCGCGCCATCGCAATATGAGTATCCGCAGGGCAGTGCCTGCTTCATCCAGAGCGTGTGCGACACGATGGAAGACATCATGCGGTTGGCCATGAGCGAAGCCATGCTTTTCAAGTACGGCAGCGGCACCGGCACCGATCTCTCTTCCTTGAGATCGACGAGGGAAAAATTGAGCGGCGGCGGCAAACCGAGCGGACCGCTCTCATTCCTGAAAGTTTACGATCAAGTAGCGAATGTGGTGAAAAGCGGCGGCAAGACGCGGCGCGCAGCGAAGATGAACACGCTCAAGGATTGGCATCCAGACATCGAAGAGTTCATCGACGCGAAACAGAAAGAAGAAAAGAAAGCGTGGGCGCTGATCGAGCAGGGCTATGACGGCAGTTACAACGGCGACGCTTACGGCTCGGTGATGTATCAGAACGAAAACGTGAGCGTGCGCGTAAGCGACGAATTCATGGAAGCTGCGCTGGAAGGTCGTGAATGGTGGACGCGGCGGGTAACGGATGGACGACCGTGCGAACGTAAAGATGCGCGCACCCTGCTGCGCAAAATCGCAGAGGGCACATACATCTGCGGCGATCCTGGCGTGCAATTCGATTCCACGATCCACAAATGGCACACCTGTAAGGGGACTGACCGGCAAAATTCCACGAATCCGTGCTCGGAGTACCTCTTCCTCGACAACACCGCGTGCAATCTGGCCTCGCTCAATTTGATGAAGTTCAAGACCGCGGACGGCGATTTTCATGTGGAGCGGTTCAAAGCAGCGGTGCGCCTTTTCATCACCGCTCAGGAGATCATCGTCGATAACGCGAGCTATCCAATCAAGGAAATCGCCGAGAACTCGCACATTTTCCGCACGCTTGGACTCGGTTACGCGAACCTCGGCTCGCTGATCATGAGTTACGGCCACGGTTACGATAGTGTGGAAGGGCGGGCGCTCTGTGGCGCGATCACTGCCATCATGACCGGCGAAGCCTACGAACAAAGTGCTCGATTAGCGCGGGCGATAGGGCCGTTCCCAGGTTATCACGACGCACGCGCCAGCGGCGTGGTAAAGCCGGTGGCCAAAGACAACGTCGCCTCGATGCTCGAAGTCATCGAACAGCATCGCTGTGCCGTACGCGAAATCTCCGATGCGAAAGAGTTCGCGCATTTG
>QHOK01000018.1 GCA_003218755.1 Verrucomicrobiota bacterium | reverse complement strand
GCTCTCCAAAGGAATTGGATCGATAAGGCAGGCACCGTCGGAAGTCAGGAGGCATGTCGAATAAAGTTCGGCTTTAACGGCTGGATCATAACTGTGCCAAAGGGCGAGATACGAAGCGATTCGGTCGAAATCGGATGCTGGCCTCACGGCCCGATCATGAGCGCCGACCACATAGCATACAAGTCTGGCATTTTCTGGGGAGCACAGGCTGCCAGCCTGTAATTGCCGGCAGCCCTGCCGGCAACATCTTGGCAAACGTAGTCCTAAAGTGACGCCGGAATTGCTCGGTTTCGGCAAGCTGCCGAAACCCGCAGGCTGGCAGCCTGCGCTCCCCAGAAACGACCGCGGCTACAGAATCTGTTACTTAGTGGCGACCGTCCGCACAATACACGGGAAGCCTGAAACGCGAAGGAGCGGAGCGAGCGAGTCAATCGCTCTACCTCTGCGATCGCGCTACGGATTATTTATTAGAGACTGTTCGCGGTGCTGGTTTGTTAAGCTCAAGCTGAGCGGTCACCTTCTCCAAGCCAGATGTAAGTGCTTCGATTTGCTTCTGCTGGTGCGCGACGATCGATTCCAGCTTCTTCACGTTGCGATGCTCTTTGAGAAACTCGTTGAGTAGCATCGCATTCACGGCTTCGTAGCGTACCGTGTTAACTTTGCCCTCCTTATCGCGCACCACCAAATCACGATTGACCGCTTCTACATCCTCGGCCACCAGCCCAAACTGTGGAATGCCCTGCGAATCTATCCCTTTCTTGTAACGGAAGGTAACTGGCTTAAGTGCAAAGAGCGCTTCGCTGGCCCGCTTCATCGGCTTAATTTCTTCTTTAAACCGCCGGGAGGAGGTGGCCGTGCCAAGTTTGCCGTCTGGATTAATGAAGACCTGAGTTCCTCCGGAAGCCGTTTGGCCAAAGATGCTGCCGATATAGCAACTATTATTCACGTTCTGGCCATCGGTGCCGATGCAAATAACGTCACTGGCCGTGGTGACTTGGCTGCCGGCAGCGTGGCCCAATGCGATATTGTTGTCGCCAGTGGTGTTGTTTTGGAGTGCAAAAGCACCGATGGCCGTATTTCGGATGCCTTCGGTGTTGAGCAGGAGCGCACTGCTACCGTTGGCGCTGTTGCGGTCGCCGGTGGTGTTGTGGTAGAGCGCAGCAAAGCCAGTTGCCGTGTTGTCCTCGGCGGTGTTGCGATAGAGGGCAGCGTAACCATTAGCCGTGTTGTTGCTGCCGTTAATGTTGTTCGCGAGCGAATAAGCGCCAGTGGCACTATTGAAAAACCCGCTGGTGTTGCTAAAGAGCGATAAAACGCCAGTGGCGGTGTTAAAGCCGCCATTGGTATCGCTAGTCAGGGCACGAAGACCCGTCGCTGTATTTTGGTTGCCGGCAGTGAGCTGGCTTAGCGCCTCGAAACCAGTTCCGGTATTCCAGACCCCAGTGGTGCGGCTGACGAGCACCCCGATTCCTTCCCCATTGTTGGAGCCGGGTAGGGTACCGTCGGTGTCGGGACCCACCGCTCGCGCCATCGGTGCAAGGCCAAGGCAGATGAGTAGCACTGAGACTAGAAGTGGTGGAATTGTTGTTTTGAATTGAGTTAATGGTTTCATAGAATTGCAGTCCTTCTTTGTAGCAGAGTTAATGTTTTTGTTAGGCCGAGCTTTGAAAATTCTCGCCCATTGGTCAAGACAGAAGTTTGCAGAAATGACCTGCCTTCGCGCAGCTACTCCGAAGATTTTGGCCCACCGCGGCGGGCACGCTGAGCAGGCGGCGCGGCAGGCGAGCGTCGAAGGAATGGCCAAAAGGATTGCCACGGGGAACGCAAGCTCGCCCGCCTAAGGCGGGACGAGTCCGTCCGACTGGCGGACGAGGCGCCTGCGCTACTCTCCGCGCGTAGACGCGATCGACATAGACAGGGAGGGCGAGGCAGCGGAAGCGAGCGAGTCAAGCGCCCCTACCTCTGTGATCGCTCTAGACGTTATTTATTAGAGACTGTTCGCGGCGCCGCCTTAGTCACTCCCAGCTGGATGCTTACTTTCTGGATTTGCGCTGCCTGTTCGTTCAAACGCGCTATTACAGCTTGCCTGCGCGATAGTCGCTTGCTGTTCCTGCATTTCACGAGCTTGTTGTTCGACCTTGCGATGCTCTTTTAGAAATTCGTTGAGCAGCATCGCGTTCACCGCGTCGTAGCGTACGGTGTAGATGTCGCCGTTCTCATCGCGCACCACCAGGTCGGGGTTCACCTGGGCGACCTCCTCGGCAATCAAACCAAATTGCGGTACGCCTTTTGTGTCGCTCTTGTAGTGAAAGGTCACCGGCTTGAGTGAGAGGATCGCTTCGCTGACTCGATCCATCGGTTTAATCTCGTTCTTGAACCGCCGCGAAGAGGCCGGGGGTTGGGTGCCGAGCTGACCGTCGGTATTTATATAGACCGCCGAGATGGTCCCGCCCTCGTTGACCCCGCTGATGTTGCCGATGAAACAGCTGTTGCTGACGTTCAGACCCAAGACTCCGGCCCCGATACAGATAACGTTATTGGCCGTGGTGACGCTGGTGCCCGCTGTATAGCCCAAGGCCGTGTTGCTGCTCCCCATTGTGTTGATCCCGAGCGCTTGCGAGCCGACGGCCGTGTTTCGGCCGCCCACGTCGTTTTGCAGCGCACTCTTACCGATGGCGGTGTTATCGTTGGTGATAGTGTCGTTTTGCAGCGCACTCTTACCGATGGCCGTGTTGCTGACGCCGGTGTTGTTGCTCAAGAGCGCTTGATAACCGACGGCCGTGTTGTCGTCGGCGTTGTTGGCAAAGAGTGCACCAGCACCGATGGCCGTGTTATTAGCGCCGATCGTGTTGGCAAAGAGCGCCTCGTCACCGTTTGCCGTGTTGGCATTGCCGATGGTATTGCTTGAGAGCGCAGAAACACCAGTGGCCGTATTGCTGCTGCCCTCTGTGTTGAGAGAGAGCGCTTGGGATCCAATGGCTGTGTTGGCGCTGCCCGTTGTGTTGCTCTGGAGCGCAACAGCACCATTTGCAGTGTTGTCGACACCGTTATTGCTCATAAGCGCTTGAAAACCAGTGGCTGTGTTATCGACACCGGTTGTATTGTGATAGAGCGCAGCAAAACCAATTGCCGTGTTGCCTTCGGCGGTGTTGCGATAGAGCGCAGCGTAACCATTGGCCGTGTTGTAGCCGCCGCTAATGTTATTCGCGAGCGAATAAGCGCCAGTGGCGCTATTGAAAAACCCGCTCGTATTGCTAAAGAGCGAATAAACGCCAGTGGCGGTGTTGAAGCCGCCATTGATATCGCTAAACAAGGCTCGGAGACCTGTTGCCGTATTTTGATTACCGGCAGTGAGGTGGTTAAGTGCGTCGAAACCAGTGCCGGTGTTCCAGATCCCAGTGGTGCGGCTGACGAGTACCCCGATACCTTCGCCATTATTGGAGCCGGGTATGGTACCGTCCGTGTCGGGACCCACCGCTTGCGCCATTGGTGCAAGCCCAAAACAGATGAGCACGAGCGGGACGAGGAGTGCTGGAATTGTAGTTTTGAACTGAATTAATGATTTCATAGAATTGTAGTCCTTCGTTTTTAGTAGAGTTCTTGTTCTTGTTAGGCCGAGCTTTGAAAATTCTCGCCCATTGGTCAAGACAGAAGTTTGCACAAATGGGAAGGACCCGCCTTCGCCCAGCTAGGGCGCGGCAGGCGAATGACCCGCCACGGCGGGTAAACTGCTGACGAAGGTCGAAGGGGCCAAGGACGGCCACTCTACCGGGCTTCGACGCTGTAATTTTCCAACCAATCCTAAGCGTCTCGCTTCGTTTCCTTCGTTGGCTTCTGTAAATTGATTCCCTCGAAAGGTCTAAACAGAAGATAGCAAAGAAAACGAAGATCTGACTCAACCGCCTACCTCTGCGATCGCGTTACGGATTATTTATTCGAGACTGTTTGCGGCGCTGCCTTAGTCACTTCAAGCTGCGCGCTCACCTTTTGGATTTGGGCGGCCTGCTCTCTGAGCTGGGCTGTGAGAGTCTCTATTTGTTTCTGTTGCTGCGCGACCGTTGCTTGCAACTTCTCAACTTTGTTATTCATGGCTTGGAATTGGGGGCGCGCGGGAGGTTGCGGTCTGCTACGAGGTTGAGGTGCGCCGGGTGCGCCAGGACGCACAGGTACGCTTTGACCCCCCGGACCCTGAGGCGTGGCACCCGGGTTGTCCGGGTTAACACAATCGACGCCAAGGTGGCCGAAAAAATCCACAGTAACTTGACAAACGGTGACGCCGTTCCAGACCTGGGGGCTATTGGCGATACCACCGACGAAGGTTTGCGTGATCCCGTTGAACCCGGACAAGTCGCCGATGCGGATCGTATTGACTTCGTTCCCCCCCAACGGGGCAGGGAAGAGCCCAATGCTATCGCCGATGTAAATGTTCTCGAAGCCAGCGGTCAAGTTTTGTCCTGCCGAGAAACCCACGACTGTGTTAAAAAGACCGTCGTCGAATGCCTCTGCTCCGAAACCGATCGCTACGTTTGCACTTGACAGGCCAAGGCCACTGGCATCAGCTCCCAGCGCGAAACTACCCATGGCCACGTTCTGGAGGCCATTTATGATGGTACCTCCCGCCGCCTCGCCTACGGCGTCGTTGTCACTGCCACCATCGTTGATGAAGAGCGCCGCAGCGCCAACCGCCACGTTGGAGTTGGCCGTGCCAGCTAGGGAGAAGTCATTAAACGCGAGCGCGACAGCACCAACGGCGGTGTTTAGAGCGGCGATATCATTAAAGAAAAGCGCGGCATCACCAATGGCGGTGTTATCAAAGCCGGTAGTATTAAGCAAAAGCGCGGAGTCGCCAAAAGCGTTGTTGCTGAACCCGTCAGTGTTATTCTGGAGCGCAAAGGCGCCGACAGCACCGTTGAAGTTGCCAAGGCCGAATCCGGTTATGTCATTATTCTGGAGCGCAAAGGAGCCGACAGCGGTGTTTTCAGGGCTATTAGTGTTCGACTCGAGCGCCTCCCAACCAACTGCCGTGTTGTTGTTGGCAGTGGCGGTATCGAGTAAGTCATTATCCGCGAGCGCCTCGGAACCCACGGCGGTGTTATTACGGGCATCAACGTTGAATTGAAGCGCAAAAGAACCAACTGCCGTGTTGTGGATGGCAAAAGCGCCTCCGAAGAAGTCATTGTTCTCGAGCGAATGAGCACCGACGGCGGTGTTTTCGAAGGCATCAACGCTCTCATGCATAGCAAAAGAGCCAACTGCCGTGTTGTTGTTGCCAGAGGCGGCTCCGTCTATGTCATTAAAGAAGAGCGCGCGATCACCAATGGCAGTGTTATCAGAGGCGGCGCTATTGAAGACAAGCGCGAACGTTCCATTGGACGTATTGTTATTGCCCACGAGGTTGAGCAACATCGCTCCAGCGCCAGTGGCGGTATTTTCATTCCCAGTGTTGATGGCCCCCGCTCCACCGCCAAGGCCGGTGTTGAGGATGGCGGAACCGCTAAAATTGAGCGCCTCCCAACCAACTGCTGTGTTTGCAAACCCGGTAAACGGATTGGGGCCATCAAGAGCGTTGCACCCTTCCGCTGTGTTAAAATTGGGATAGCACCCGTCCACGGGGTTGGATATCTCAGGAGGTAAACTCCCTGCTTGCATTTTTGGTAAAAACGCAAAGCACACCACAACAAGCGGGATGAGAAGGAACCCGCGCCGTAAAGGCAGCGAGCGAGCCGGATCTCGTCCGCTTGAAACTAACGTTTTAAGTTCAATCAATGAATACATGGGATATGTTCTTTCTCTTTCCCGGTATGTTTATTTTTGGTTTTTTGGTTTACTGGGTTCCGAATAGACAAAGAACCGTACCGGGCAAAAGTCCCGTGTCTGTTTTGGAGCCATGCTCGTTGATACTAAATTTCAGATTTTGGTGTCAATACCTTTTTTTAATTTTTTTTAGGGGGAGAGGCGGGCGATTGGAAGGAGCGACGCTTTCGGGGCTTGCTGGTGTGGCTTGCCATGCCACTGTAGAGGCCTGCGGAGTCTTCTATCGCCGCAGCCGGCACGGCTGCCTAGACAAGAGAGTTTGCGTTGATAAAGCTGTTCCGGTAGCCTCAGACGCATGGCACGGTCTGGTCTGGGTAAAGGTCTTGGCGCGCTGATTGGCACGCCTTCCATCGCCGCGAGCACGGATGTGGCCGAGTCGGGCGAGAGAGTGCACCAAATCAGCTTGGCAAGTATTGTCCCAAGCAGGTTGCAGCCGCGGAAGGATTTTGGGCGCGAAGCGTTACAGGAACTGATCGATTCGATTCGGCAGCACGGCATCATTCAACCGCTCATCGTCCGCCACACCGCGGCGAGTGTCACCGCGGCGACCGCACAGGTGGGCGCGCGATTTGAACTTATCGCAGGCGAGCGTCGGTGGCGCGCGGCACAGGAAATCGGCCTTGCGAGCGTGCCCGCGATAATTCGCACCGCCAATGACCTGGAGGTGCTCGAGTTGTCCTTGATTGAAAATCTGCAGCGCGCAGACCTAAACCCAATCGAAGAAGCTCAGGGCTACGCCAGGTTAGCTAATGAATTCGGAATGCGGCAGGAGGACATCGCGCTCAAAGTGGGGCGTAGCCGGGCAGCAGTGGCGAACGCGCTGCGGCTTTTGGATCTGCATCCACAGGTGCAAGTCTGGCTAGCTCAGAATTTGCTTTCAGTCGGTCACGCAAAAGTGTTGCTGGCACTAAAAGCTCCCGAGGAACAACTACTGGCTGCGGAAACAGTCTTACGGCGCAATGCGACAGTGCGTTCCACGGAGCGCCTGGTCGCGCGCCAGCTGGGGATTGGACGGTCAAGGCGAAGATCCCGACGCGTGGCGGCCGAATTGAGCGTCGTGGGCACGGCAGTAGAAGACCTACAGAACCGGTTGCAACAACATCTGGTGACGCACGTCACCATCCACCATGGAGACAAACGCGGACGGATTGAAATTGAGTACTACGGAACGGACGATCTCCAGCGGATCGTTGCTGCCCTCAGACTGCCGCCTGCTGAGAGCTGACTTTGCTGCCGCTGTGTCGTGTTGAACGGTTGAAGCGTTGAAGGGTTAAAGCGGTGAAGCGTTCAATTGTCAATCGAGTCGCTCAACGGCGCGTTTTCTCTCCCTTTCTACTTCTCATTCCAATTGTTTGCTCCAACTCGATGCGCGCAGCACCGGCCAACATTTGGGAGGAATTCTCCGTTGAGAAAGCCTTTGCTCATGTTCAACGGCTCGTTGATTTCGGGCCGCGCCCGGCTGGATCTAAGGCTCTCGAAAAATCCAGAGATTACATTGAGGATCAACTTCGTCGCTCTGGCTGGCAAGTAACGCGTCAAGCATTCAGTGACGACACTCCGCGAGGCAAGATCCAGTTCGTAAATTTGATTGCCCAATTTTCCGGCCAGGGGAAGGCGGCGTCCCCGTCCTTTTTGTTGTGCTCGCATTACGACACAAAAATGTTTGACGCTATTCGGTTTGTCGGAGCCAACGACGGCGGCTCCAGCACTGGCCTGCTGCTGGAATTAGCCCGGGTAATCGGACAGCATCCGAATCTGGCCAGAAAAATTGAACTGGTGTTTTTTGATGGCGAAGAAGCCATCGAGCAGTTCTCTCAGACGGATGGTTTGTACGGAAGCCGCTATTTTGCCAGGCAACTTCAAAGCGGCGGCGCGAAACAATTTCGCGGCGGGCTGTTGTTCGACATGGTCGGCGACCGATCTCTCGGCATCACGCTTCCCGCAAATTCTCCGGTCGAAATAGCGCGAGACATTTTTGCCGCAGCGGAAGTGCTTAAGTTGCGAAATTATTTCACCTACCTGGGCCGGGAGCTCGTCGACGATCACGTACCGCTGAACGCGATCGGTATTCCGACGCTCGACATCATTGATTTTGATTATCCCTGGTGGCACACAGCCGATGACACAATTGATAAGGTCAGCGCGCAGAGTCTCCGGATCGTCGGGTCCGTCGCCTTGTATTATCTGTCTGAATTCGCGCTAAGATGAAACGCAGATGCGGGTCGGGGCGTCGAGAAAGAGGAAACGCCGGCCCGGCCTCGCAAGCCATCTTTGCTGATCTATTCATGCGTGCCGAGTTCGGGACGACCCGACTTCAGCGGGCACAATAATCCGCCATCACGTATTCGTTCCATTCGCGGTGATGGATTTGGCTGTCGATTCCCGGGGAAGATAAGCTCCGCTAGGAGCGCAATGTTTATAGCTTGTTTCCCGAAGATTGCCGAAGCTCCGTAGGAGCGGCATGTTCAGGCTGCCGGATCATCTATTGGTCGGAAAATGTAACACTGGTCGTATCGAACCTGATGTCGCTCCAGAAATTCAACATATTCTTGCTGGAATGACTTTCGTCGATGGTGCGCCTCTTGGGTACGGATGTAGTTGGCCACACGATCCAGATGGGAATGCGAAACCGAAAACGCGCCGTAGCCTTCCTGCCATGAGAATCGACAGCCGATCCACCGCTGCTCGTTAATGTGATTGGTCGATCCAGTTCTGATGTCGCCGATCAAGATCCGATGGAGCGATGTTTGGCTTGAGCCCAAGTAGCGCGTGCGTGTGATCGGGCATACAGTAAACGGCGATTAATTTCTGGCGCTGTCGCGTGACTATGCCAGTGATATACTTCTGCAACTCCTCGCGATGCGCACAGGAAATCACACATGCGCGTCCCGAAACAGCGAACACAACATGCAGATATATTTGCGTGTAGGTATTCGCCATTTCGCGCAGCTTCACATGACGCTCCAAGCGGAGCTTATCAGATACGATGCTGCGGAACTATAAACATGTCGCGCCTACGGCGCTCCTTTTATCTGATGCACGCCTTATTTTCCTGTTGCAGTTTCCTTGGTGAGGCAGGATCACTTCGGACGCACAATTTCGGCATTGCCTGTTGCCATGTTTCCCGGCAGTCTGATCGTGAATCCCGTCTCAATCGAACGCCTCACATCTATGTCCAATCCAATGCATAAGAACATAGGGGTGATCGGCCTTGGGATCATCGGCCGCGCAGTGGCCGGGAATCTTCGCCGCAAAGAGTTTCCCGTTTTCGTTTGGAATCGCTCGCCGCGTCCCGTTCCAAATTTTGTCGGCTCGTTGGGAGAATTGGCGGAGATGTGCAATTACATCCAGATCTTTGTCTCCGACGATGAAGCTCTGCTGCAGACTGTCGAGCAGTTAAGCGAAAAGCTCACTCCGCGGCACCTTGTTCTTGCGCATTCGACGGTGGCTCCGGATTCGATGTGTGCCGCGGCGGAAATTGTAGAACGTCGAGGCGCGCGGTTTGTCGAGGCGTCATTTACCGGGAGCAAGCCCGCAGCCGAAAAAGGCGAGCTGGTTTACTACGTCGGTGGAACCGATGCGGCGTTGCGGGAAGCGCGTACCGTTCTCGAGGCCAGCGGAAAAGAGATCGTCCACATCGGAGCGATTGGCCAGGCGAGCGCCATCAAGATCGCAACGAATATGATTACTGCTGCAAGCGCGCAGGCGGCGGCGGAAGCTCTGGCGCTGGTCCAAGCGTTGGGGTTGCCGTTGGAAAAATTTGTCGAGGCGATGCGCGCCAATGCCAGTTATTCTGGTACTCTTGCGATGAAACTGCCGAAAATGCTCGAGCGGGATTTCGAGCCGCAGTTTTCTGTTAAACACATGCTGAAAGACATGCAGATCGCCAGTCAGATTGCTTTGTCGCACTATCTTGATCTCGGAGTGACCGCTGCGGCCCGCGATCAGTTGGTTGAGCAAATGCAGTGGGGTCATGGAGACGACGATTATTCGTCCGTTGTGCGCAAATATTTGCACGAGCCGGCGCCAACATTTTACGAGGAGCCGCAAGCGGAAGAGCAGGGTGAGCAAGCCGGCGCCTGTGAACCGATTATTCGCCCAGCAGAACCCAAGGCGGAAAAGCTCGGACCAGAAGATGCGGGTGTCGCGGATTCGCAACAGCCTTTACTCGCTTTGGGCGGGGAAGACAGCGCAGCAGCAGCTGACACACCGACACCATTGCGCCGCGGCTTTCTCAAACAGCTGCTGAGCCGGCTCTCGTCTGGACAAGAATGACGCAGCTGTCCCAGACAGGGCAGGCGAGCTTTCTCGATCTGTCCGCGCGCGCAAAGTTTCGCATCACCGGGACGGATCGGTTTCGATTCCTCAATGGCCAAATCACAAATGATTTGCGCAAGGCCACTGAAACAATCGCCATCGAAGCGTGCGTGCTGAATGCGAAAGGCAAAACAGATGCGCACATTTTCGTTTGTGCACTTAAAGAATGCTTTTTGTTGGATGCCGAGTCGAATCTTCGGGAGACGCTCCATGCAAGGTTGGATCGGTATGTAATAGCGGACGACGTCCAAATTGAGGACGTCACCGATAAATTCTCGCTGTTTAACGTCCTGTCTAGGGAATCACCAACGGCAGAGTACGGACGCATTGTTTCTGTGCGCCGCTTCGTTGAGCCAGGTTGGGACATATGGAGTGACGCGGCGCGTCACGGTGCTGTGCGGCAACAATTGTCCTCGGCATTCGCGTTTGTGGATTCGACCGCAGCAGAGGTGATGCGAATCGAGCAGGGGATTCCCCGGTCGGGCTGCGAGCTGACACAAGAGATCATCCCTATTGAAGCGAATCTGGAGCAACGCACGATCGATTACCAAAAGGGTTGCTACATTGGCCAGGAAGTGATCTCGCGAATGAAGATGTCAGGCCAAACGAACAAACGATTATGCGGGTTGATCTCGCTGGATGATATTCCGCTTCAGCAGGGAATGAAACTTGCCGCTGGTTCAACGCCGGTGAGAGAAGTCGGCTGGATCACAAGCGCAACGCGTAGCGAACGATTGGGTAAACAAATCGCACTCGGATATGTAAAGCGCGGCTTCAACAACGTCGGCACCAAGTTAGATGCGCTCATGCCGGCAGATTCCGCCACGCAAAAGCCCGACACAATCTCAGTCGAAGTGGTTTCGCTTCCGTTTCTCTGAAGCTCTACGAGAAGAAAGAATCGTCATCAGCGAATCTCAAGCGTGCGAAACTCTTCGCATGCAATCTCCACTTCTGGGCTTGACGCACTGGCGAAGTTTTGACGTGATCGGATGGCGCTACGCAATTCTGGATCGACATGACTGACGAAATTTATTTTGCCCTTGGGCGCCGCATTTATAGAATCCGTTACCCCTCAGGCGAGCGATTAACCTTAACCCATTTGCAGCGTCTGAACCAGCCACATCCTGAGCTCAGTTTCGTTTTATTGGCAGCGTGGCGAACCACGCCCGCGGGCGCGGCTGCTGATTCGTAAGCCATGGCAAATTTCTTTCCACGCTGGACGAATTGGGTGCCGATCAAGCTCGTGGTTTGCGGCATCTTGCTCGTCTGTGGATTGACCGGCGCCACGTGGTATTACGTCACACCAAAATATACCAAAGTCCGATATCAACCGATCCAGCCGGTGCCGTTCCCGCATGACATTCACGTCACCCAGCTAGGAATGGATTGCCGTTATTGTCACAGCTTCGTGGAGATGGCGGCGCAGTCGAACGTGCCCAACACCCAGACCTGCATGAATTGCCACACGCAGGTGCAAAAGGACAATCCAAAGTTGGAGCCAGTGCGGGCGAGCTGGAAGACGGGCGACCCAATCGACTGGGTGTGGATCCATCGCACGGTCGATTACGTTTATTACAATCACGCGGCGCATGTGAACCGGGGCATCAGTTGTTTCAGTTGCCACGGTCCGGTCAATCACATGCCAGTGGTCTATCAGGCCAAGCCCCACAGCATGGGCTGGTGCCTGGAGTGTCACAGACATCCGGAAAATTTTCTGCGACCCGAAGATCAGGTGTTCAATCTTGATTGGAAACCGGATGATGTGAAGTCGGCGGAGTTTGTCGCGAAATACGGAAAGCCGCACGGCGTCACTGAAGATTGGTCGAAGAGAAAGACGCTAAGCCAATCCGAGATCGGCCAGACGCTGAAGGAGCGCTGGAATATTACGCCGCCGCAAAATTGTCAGGGGTGCCATCGATGAAACGTGTCTTCCAGCATCCGCCGGAGCCAGTAAACGGAAAGCATTACTGGCGAGGCCTTGGGGAGTTGAGCGATACACCAGAATTTCGCCAATGGTTGGAGCGTGAATTTCCCCAAGGCGCAGCAGAGCTTAACGGTGACGAATGGTCGCGACGCGACTTTTTGAAATTAATGGGTGCGTCAATGACGCTGGCGGGAATTGGCCTGACGAGTTGTCGACGTCCGGAAATGCATCTGGTTCCCTTTACCAAGAGCGTTGAATGGACGATTCCCGGAAAATTTCTCTATTACGCCACGGCGATGCCACGACGCACCGGCGCAATTCCGTTGATCGCGACGACCGTGGACGGGCGCCCGATCAAATTGGAAGGTAATCCGTTGCATCCGGCGAGCGGGGGCACGACCGACACATTTGTTCAGGCCTCGGTTCTCGATCTATATGATCCGTCGCGCTCGCAACGCTTCGTTCACAAGGGGAAAACGAGTAATCGTGCCGACTTTGACACCTATGTTGGAACGCTCCGCAAAGCCCTTACTAATCAGCACGGAGACGGTCTTGCGTTCCTGGTTGGCGAAACGCATTCGCCTACGCGCGAACGATTGCGCGCCGAACTGGAAAAAACTTTTCCGAGTATGCGCTGGTGCGTTTACGAACCGCTCCTGAGTCAGGAACAGACAACTGCTGCGCAAAACGCGTTCGGAGCAGGCGCGCGGCTGATTCCGAAATTGGATCGTGCGGATGTAATTCTTGCTTTGGATAGCGACTTTCTCGACTGCGGGCAGGGTGACATCGAATCGGTGCGCGCATTCACCTCGCGGCGAAGAGTGAATTCTTCGAAAGACAGCATGAACCGATTGTATGTGGTCGAGAATCACTTCACGCTCACCGGCGCAATGGCGGACCACCGGCTCCGTTGCCCCGCGAGCCAAATCGCCGCGTTTACGTACGCGCTTGCGCAAAAAATTCTCGGCGGCACAAACGATGCCGGTCTCGGTGCAGTCGTCGGAAATGTACAAACTCCGGTAGGCGGATCGAGCTTTGATGAGCAATGGCTTAGCGAGGCGGCGAATGATCTTCTCGCAAAGCCAGGGGCAAGTTTGGTGCTGACCGGCCCCAATCAGCCGCTCGCAGTACAACTGCTCGTTTATTCAATCAACGCCGCGCTGAAGAATGTCGGCCAGACGCTGCTGGTCCGGCAGATTCCGCAGAATCCGCGCACGATAGACATGTCGCAGCTTGCCTCGGACATAAACGACGGGCGCATCAAGCAACTGTTCATTTTCGGCGGTGATCCGGTTTACAATGCAAAGCGCGGTCTGGTGCAGGATCGGCAGAACAACCTGCCGCTTGACTGGGCTGATTTGCAAAAAAAGGTGCCGGAAATTGTGCGACTCGGTTATCACGAGGACGCCACATCGGCGCTCAGCCACTGGCACATTCCGCTCGCGCATTATCTGGAATCATGGGGCGACGCGCTCACATCCGGGGGCGATTACTTGTCGATCCAACCAATGATCCTGCCGCTTTTCGGCGGGCTTTCGGAAATTGAACTGCTGAATGCGCTGCTCGGCGGCCCTAAACTAGAAGGGCCCGAACTGGTGCAGGAGACTTTCCGCGCAACTAATCCGCCGGGCGATTTTCAAACTGCGTGGTCCCATTTCCTCCACGACGGGTTTGCTTCGCACGTTCAGCCGCGTGATCAGACTGCGTCGTTCAATTCGAACGCGTTGGGGCCGCTGGCCCAAAGTTCGTGGATGCTGCCACCAGCGCCAACGGCAGATTCGCCTGAGATTGTGCTGACGGGCAGTTATGAGATGGACGATGGCCGTTACGCGAATAACGGCTGGCTTCAGGAATTGCCTGACCCCATTACGAAGCTCACCTGGGACAACGCCGCGTTAATCAGTCCTGCTTATGCGAAGAAGCTCGGAGTGAGTACGGGCGAGCTTGTGCAGATCGCGATCACAGAAAAAGGCGCCGCTGCGGAACCGGTCAAACGCGAGCTGGTCATCGCGGCGCTCGTCTCGCCCGGTCACGTCGACAATTCGATCACAATCCCACTGGGCTACGGGCGAAAGATGCCGGAGTTCTATGAGTTGCCATACGCGGGAGGGGCGCTGAAAGAAAGGCCGGGCGTCGCGGAGCAATCCGGCTTCAATGGTTACTTCTTGC
>QHOK01000169.1 GCA_003218755.1 Verrucomicrobiota bacterium | reverse complement strand
TTTTCCGGGCGAGTTGATTCAGGCGCGCACCGGCGTGTTTGATCTCAAATGGTGGCAGATCGCGCTGTTGTCCATCGCTCTGATGTTCCCCATCGCCTTGCTCTCGGGGATCTTGTTTCCGTCCATCGTGGCAGATGTTCAGGCAAGGGTGAAAGACCGGATGAACAGCACCGGGATCACGACGTTGTTCAATACTGCCGGAGCGGCGGTCGGCCCGCTGCTGGCCAGCTTCGTGCTGCTGCCGGGCGTCGGTTATCAATCAAGTCTGATATTATGTGCTGCTGGCTACGCGTTGCTCAGCATTTTTGTCACCGACTGCGCAGGTGGCTTGTTGCCCAGAAAGCTTTCGGCAATCGGTTCAGTCGTCGCTGGGCTTTGGGCCGTAGTGATTCTCATTCTGGTAATGTTTCCATACCGACGCGCTCAAGCGCATTTCGCGCATGCGAGCCATCCTTTCGAAGTGGACGACCGGGGGGATGTGCTGGCGCACGTGGTGAAAAGGATTGAAGGGACCTCTGACACATGGCAGCTCGTGCGGCGCGATCTTTTCGGTGAACCATACTACTATCGCCTGCTGACCAACGCATTTTCAATGTCGGCCACAAATCCGTACGGCCAGCGTTACATGAGATTGTTTGCTTATCTTCCGTTGGCTTTTCGTCCGGAATCAGAAGACGTGCTGCTAATTTGTTATGGCTGTGGCGTCACAGCGGATGCGCTCCTTCATGGGTCGCACGTTAAACGGATGGATGCGGTGGACATTTCCAAAGAGGTATTCGCACTGGCTGATTTCTATTCCGGTGTCAATTACTCCAATCCACTGCGAGATCCGCGCGTGCACCCAGTGGTGCAAGATGGTCGCTTCTTCCTCCAGGCCAGCCCGCGACAATACGACATCATTTCGGGAGAACCGCCACCGCCCAAAGTAGCGGGCTCGGTTAATCTTTATACGCAGGAATTTTTCTCGCTCATGAACAGTCGGCTGAAGGAAGGCGGAATCGCTACCTTTTGGCTGCCCATCAATCAGCTGAAAGTCGAGGAAGCGAAAGCAATTCTTCGCGCATTCCATCATGCTTTCCCGAACTCGTCGGTTTGGACCGGGGCCAATCAGGACTGGATCATGCTGGGTATCAAAGGACCGGGACGCAAGGTGCCGGAGGAGGAAATTCGGCAGTTATGGAGCCACCCAGATTCCGGCGGCGATTTGAGGCGAATCGGTATCGAGGTTCCGCAACAATTGGGTGCGCTTTTCCTGATGGATGGCGAAGAGATCGACCGCATCACACGTGACGTTGCGCCTCTGACAGATTTTTATCCAAAGCGGCTAACGGATGAGCCCTGGGACGAGGAAGCCAGTCATCGCTTTACTATGACGTACATGGAGTCGCTTCCGGCGCTCCAACGTTTTCTTCACTCTTCATTAATTGGCGCAATCTGGCCAGAAACACTGAACAGATCGATGGAATCATTCTTCGTCGTCCGCGAGTCGCGCTATCTCTCTGAGACGATGGGAAGCAACAAGCTGGCCGAACTGGATCTTTATCTGCGGCATTCCGGCTTACGAATGCCAGTCTTGGAGGTGCTCGGCAGTGACGGATTCCGGCTGGCAATCGCCGAGCGAGTGGCGAAGCAATCGCAAACGCCTCCGCTGGAAATAATGCCCGATTTAATTGCGGGAGCGCTGGCGCGGCGAGACATCAACGGAGTGATTCGCCTACTCGAGAACGAGAAAGATCGCGGCGTATTCAGTCCGAAGGACACATTCCTGCTTACCTACCTGTACTGCTTGAACGGCAGCGTGGACAAAGCGGAAGCGCTGGTGGCGAACAATGCCAACTCAATCAAGAAAGATTGGTTCGTTGATTGGCTGTGGGGGAAATTGGAGAACGATTTCGGGTTCCACCCCCCCGACCAGCCACGAATGAACGCCAACGGAAACTAATCCTCAGTCGGGGGGAGCCCGCGAAAGACGCGACCACGTCGAGAGATCGGAAGTCAGCGGTCAGAATTTCACGTGAAGCGCGGCCTCGCGCAAAGCTTTCGGAGTTGGAGTGCGGCGACTTGGCGCCGCTTTGTCGCCGTAATTCGCGTGATTCGCCGGCGAAGAAAATTCGCGCTCTTGTGTAGGCGCGTAACTCCTGGGCATAAAATTCGTATTCCTGCGTGTTCACTTGTCGCGCCGCAGCCTTGCGCGAAGGGGGGTTCGTGTCTCCCAGCCCACTAAAAAAAATTTCAAAAAACTGACAAAAAAAGCTTGCCAGCCCTTGGCCTCTTCCGCTAGACGGGAAATTCGAGCGACAAACAGCCCGTTTGGCCGTTCAAAAAAAGTTTGAAAAAAGTGAAAAAAAAGCTTGTCAGCGCTTTAGAAATTTAATAAGCCTGCCAAAACCTAACCAAACCAATGGAGAAACTAATGACACAAAACGCACTAAAAACGTTTAGATTCGTTCGACTCGCTCTCATGGCGGGCGTCGGATTTCCATTCATCCTTGCATCCAACGCCTTCGCGCAGTTGCCGGCGCCGGCCGCTCCAGCTCCACCTCCGCCCGGTGCGCCTGCACCATCGGCTGAGGTCGAACGCGTCATCGTGACCGGTTCAAACATTCCCACAGCGGAAGAGACCGGCCCGAACCCGGTGGACACCTATCGTCCGCAAGACATTGAGAAACTGGGTATCCGCAACGCAACGGACCTCCAGGAATTCATCCCGCAGGAGGCCGGTGGCACCGTTAACCTGAACATCGGCAATGGCGGTGATGGCACGGTCCAGTTCAACCTGCGCGGCCTATTGCCGAAGGAGACTTTGGTTCTGGTCGATGGCAAACGCGTCGCCTACGGTTCGCTGGGCGTCGCCGGATTTAGCGGAGGCGTGGACATTAACCTGCTTCCGTTTTCGATGATCGATCACGTGGACATCCTCAAGGATGGCGCCTCGGCTGTGTATGGCACCGACGCGATCGCCGGCGTGGTCAACTTCTTCTTGGTCCACAAATTCCGCGGTTTGGAAATCGGCGGGCAGTACGGGAACAGCAATTTGGGAGCATCCAATGAGATGGGTGAGTGGGAGGCATGGTTGAAAGCCGGCACCGGCGATGACAAGACGGATATCGTTGTCATTGCCGATTTCTGGGAGCGTACCGGCGGCATCTTCAGCCGGGACAGGGACATTTCTTCCAACGGGTTCTTTGTTCCGTTTGGCGGATTTGATGCACGCAGCGGCAATTTCCCTGGCCGCGTGGGCAGCCGCCGCTTGCTCCCAAGCATGTTTTTCGGCCCCGGCGGGCTTCCGATGCCCGGTGTGAACACCCCGATTCCGGGCTCATCTACGGGCGCGGCAAATAATCCATTCTATATAAACCCGTTTGTGGCTAATCCGAATGCATATCCAGGCGCCCCAGGTATCATCGGCCCGAATGCGCTCCAAGCCCCCATGCCACAGTTCGGCACTGACTATAAGGGCGGCGGCGACTACTTCTTCTTTAACTTCGCCGCTTTCACGCCCGCTCTGCCGCCAGGAGAC
>QHOK01000168.1 GCA_003218755.1 Verrucomicrobiota bacterium | reverse complement strand
GATTTGTACTCGCTGTGATGCCTGTTTATGCCGACGAGAATCCAGTGCCTCCACGCGCGGCTGCAGAGAACGCAAGTGAGTTCGATCCAGCCGCCGCGACACAGGCGTGGCTAGCTACTGTCCCACGAGATAAACGAGAAAAGTCCGATGCCTACTTTGAGGGCGGTTACTGGCTGCTTCTGTGGAATTTTCTTCTCGCCGCCGGAATTTCCATCTTTCTTCTCGAGTCACGAATCTCAGCGCGTCTGCGCGATTTCGCTGAACGCGCTACTAAGTTCAGAAGTCTCCAAGTCGCCTGCTACGCAATTCCATATTTTCTGATCGTTGCTACGCTCAGTTTCCCGCTTGGCCTGTACGAATCCTATTTTCGCGAACATCAGTACGGGTTTGCGACACAGACTTTCCTCCCATGGTTTCGCGAGCAGTTAATCGGTTTCGGCCTAACGATAATCGGCGGCACGATATTGTTGATTGTTCTCTATACGGTGTTCCGACGAGCGCCGCGGCTATGGTGGATCTGGGGAACCGCCGTCGTGGTCATCTTCATGTTCGTCGTGGTGTTTATCGCGCCCTTATTCATCGAGCCGCTCTTTAATACGTACAATCCGCTGACAAACCCTGAAATCAGAAACCCGATCCTCGCAATGGCCCGAGCGAACCAAATTCCCTCAAAACAAGTCTTTGAAGTTGACGCCTCGCGTCAGACGACGCGTGTAAGCGCAAACGTTTCGGGATTCCTCGGCACAACGCGGATCGCCCTCAATGATAATCTGCTCAAACAATGCACGCTCCCGGAAATTCGCATGGTCATGGCACACGAGATGGGCCATTATGTTCTCAATCACGGCGCGAAACTGTTGACCTATTTTGGAATTTTCATCCTCATCGGATTCGCGCTTACTCGTATGCTCTTCGACCCGGCCGTGAGGCGCTGGGGCGTCAAATGGGGCGTGCGCGGCATTGCTGATCCAGCCGGACTGCCGTTACTCGTTTTGATCTTGGGCACATTGCTTTTTATCGCCACACCATTTCTCAACACCGTCGTCCGCGTGACGGAACGAGAAGCAGATGCCTTTGGAATCAACACCTCGCGCGAGCCGGATGGCATGGCAAAGGTGGCGCTCAAACTCGGCGCTTATCGCAAGCTCGATCCGACGCCGCTGGAGGAATTCATTTTTTTTAATCACCCCAGCGGCCGCGCTCGGATTCGCATGGCGATGGATTGGAAAGCCGCGAATTTGCCTGCTGGCGAATCGCCCGTGGTCGAGACAGCGCTACCACCCGATAGTCACTGAACCGGTTGAAAGTGCCGGCTTCTGCCAATCAGTAGCCGCCGCCCATGTGCGTCGTTGTTGTTGTCGTTTGTGAAGGCGGAAGCGGCGCCTCCGTTGTGACGGTAGTCTGACGCGTTGTAGTTGTACTCGTTTCGGGCTGGCTGGAACAGGAAACCAGCATCAGGCCCAGGACCGAAAGCGCAGAACCAAGTATGATTGCTCTTTTCATAGAGTGAATTGTTTCTTCAACAAACAATTCGTCGAAAGTCACTTCGCCAGATGTATTAGAGTGGCGAATTCTTCTTTCTTGCGACAGAATCAGTTACTATTCTCAGTGTGCGTTATATAGGGCGAGTTTTGATTGTCCCGTTTGTGCTGTCTCCAAACATCGCCGCATCACGAACGCACGCTGCTGATTGGCCGGAAAATTACGTTGTGCGCGAAAACTCCGAATCCCCCGACGGGCAATACGGCATTCTTGTTGCGTCGATGGATGCCTGGGAAAAGGACGAAACTCTTGAAGAAACAAACTATTTGGCGAATCTGAAGAACCATCGGCTGATGGGAAAGATCCGCGGAGCCGACTATTTCGAAGGACAAAATCATCGCGGCTTGCAGGTGGTGTGGTCGCCGGATTCGAGCTGGTGCGTCGTCGAATATGATGGACGCTACGGCGCCGATACGATCTCAGTCTTGGAGGTAAAAGATTCGAACTTCATTCAGACCGAAATCGGGAAGAAGGTCGATAAGGAGCTCGCAGCCGCGCTAAATAAGAAATCGCACGACAAAGTGGAGCACCGGGGCGATGCCACGACTTATTTCCGAATCGGCGCTGATCAGAAGTTACCCGTGCGCGCAGTTTCGACCACCGATCCAAAAGAGCTAGATCTCAAAAATTGCCATTACGCCCTTTTTGATGGGACGTTCGACTTGCGTTCGAAAAAATGGTTGACCGCCAACGCGCGCGCGTTGGACAGAGAAGAGTATAAGGGAGTTGAAACCGGGTTGACCTATTCCGAGACCGAACTGCGGGACACCTCTTTTAAAAGCCCGGAAAAGAAAGCGGAATGGCTCGATGAGCGGCTGAATGAAGTTTACACTTCAGTGCGCCTGCTTTTGCCGCCGAATAGTTTTGCAGCAGTCAAGAAGGAGCAAATTGAGTGGCTGAAAAAGCGCGATGCTGCCGGCTCGGTCGAAGAGAAATGCAAGTCGATGGAGGCGAGGATCAAGGCGTTGCAGGAATTGGTTTGGTAGCGATCCTAGTCGTGGATTTGGCTTCGCAGCTTTTTCAACGCACCGCGCCTGCGTTTTGATTCAAGAATTTTCTTCTTAAGCGCAGCTGGCCGACGCGATTTTCTTCGGCGCGCTTTTTCGCGCTCCGCAATTTCTGCAGCGCGGAGCTTTTCGCGAGCAGTCTCGATCGCATCGAGCAAGCGTTCCCGTGCAAGCTTGCGATTCACTGCCTGCGACCGAGAATCCTGCACGCTCACGCTGATGCCGCTTGGGCGGTGGCGCAGTGTTACTGCGGTTGCAACCTTGTTGACGTTTTGCCCGCCCGGCCCGGAAGATCGCGCAAACGTTTCCTCAAGATCGTCATCGCGAATGCCGAGCCGCGCCATGCGCTGCTCAACAGAATTGTTTGCCATTGCTATCTAAGGTTAGCTCTTTGTGAAATCCGCTTTCCGCAATCCGAAATCCGCAACTCCGATAATTCGCGAGCACGCGACAACCGTCGGTGTCGAAACTGCCGATGGCCGGACTCGAACCGGCACGGGCCTTTTACGGCCCAACGGATTTTAAGTCCGTTGCGTCTACCATTTCGCCACATCGGCGCCGTGCCGGGCATTCTAAGCTTGTTGTTTGACCGGTGTCGGTGGCAGGAGAGGGCCAAAAGTATCAACTTCATATGGCGACGACCGAGAGGCCGACTGCCCGGTTGTAGCACTGGTTTTGGTAGAAGCGGTCCCCTGATTTGATGCTGTTGGCGTCTGGCACGCAGCTAGCGCTGCGGCTATCGCCCAGATGATGTAATTTTTGCAGCAATTCCCCATTGACCTAACGTAGCTTAGCCTTTGACTTCGATGCCACTCTCGATCTTACCTCCAAGAACTTCCATCTCTCGGCTAATTATGATTGGGTCGCGACAATCGTGAATGTTTCGCGCGTCATTGCCTCCCGTTCATACCATTTTGTCATTGCTGTGTGGACAGCAAACGAGGCAGAATCCGCCGCGCGTAAAGTACTGGGAAATCATCGCGGACAAGCTCAACAGTCTGAATGAGGCGCAATTATGAAATTCATGTAATCTTAGGGCGCCCGCCAAGATGCCCATTCAGATCAAGAACGAGATCCAGCTCGAAATCGCCCATGTCTTGTTCATCGACATCGTTGGTTACTCGAAGCTTTCGATTAGCGACCAGCACGCGAGGGTTGAGGAACTGAACCGGATTGTTCGCGCGTCCCAGCAATTTCAACGAGCCGAAGCTGCGAGCCGTTTGACTAGCATTCCAACCGGCGACGGGATGGCGCTGGCATTTTACACGAGTCCGGAAGCGCCTGCGCAATGCGCGGTGGAGATTAGCGGCGCTCTCAAGGAATATCCGCGTCTACAACTTCGGATGGGAATCCACAGCGGGCCAGTTGGCGGGGTGGTCGATGTAAACGAACGGGCCAATCTCGCGGGCGCCGGCCTTAACATGGCGCAGCGAGTGATGGATTGCGGCGACGCCGGGCACATTCTTCTCTCCAAACACGTCGCTGAAGATCTGGAAGAATACCAGAAGTGGCGACCGTTCTTGCACGATCTTGGTTCGTGCGAAGTGAAGCATGGCGTGTGCGTCTCGGTCGTGAACCTCTATGACGATCAATTCGGCAATGCGAAGCTGCCGCGGAGATTTGAGACCGTGCAGAAACGCCGGACGCGTCTGCGCTGGGCGACGGCGGCAGCGTTGCTTGCGCTGGCGGTAGTCGTTGCTGGGATCGCAATGTTTTCCCGTTATCGCGTGCGATCAACGCTGGCTGCGCCGGAAAAAAGCATCGCGGTGCTTCCGTTTGAAAACTTGAGCGACGACAAAGAGAACGCCTTCTTCACCGATGGTGTCCAGGATGAAATCCTTATGGACCTCGCCAAGGTCGCCGATTTAAAAGTCATTAGCCGCACGAGTGTAATGCAGTACAGGGACGCGTTGAAGCGCAACCTGCGAGAGATCGCGCAGCAACTCGGCGTCGCGCATGTGCTGGAAGGGAGCGTACAGCGCGCCGCCAATCGCATTCGTGTGACTGCCCAGTTGATCGACGCCCGGACT
Source organism: Verrucomicrobiota bacterium (assembly GCA_003218755.1). GTDB lineage: Bacteria > Verrucomicrobiota > Verrucomicrobiia > Chthoniobacterales > UBA10450 > Udaeobacter. The sequence continues at coordinate 2,215 of QHOK01000168.1, read as the reverse complement.
GATGCACATCTCTGGGCAGAGCATTATGATCGGCCGCTGGATGACGTCTTCGCGATCCAAAGCGAAATTGCCAAGACAATCGCCGATCAGCTGCAGGCCAAAATCTCCCCTACTGAAAAGGCGGCGATCGAGAAAGCCCCCACAACCGATCTTGTGGCATACGACCTTTACGTGCGCGCCCAGGAGCTCTTCGCCGATACATCCGATGCTGTCCATGCAAGAGAGAAGCTGCCTCAAGCAGCCCAACTTCTTGATGAAGCTCTCGCACGCGATCCGCATTTTTTGCAGGCTTGGTGTCTGCTGTCCAGAGTGCATAGCGTAGCCTACTTTCGGGGCCATGATCATACACCGGCCCGTCTCGATCTAGCCAAGGCCGCCTTGGATCGCGCTATGCGCCTTCAACCGGATGCCGGTGAAGTTCACCTTGCGTTGGCGAATTACTACTACCACGGTTTTCGTGATTACGGACGGGCCCGCAGTGAGCTCGCCATTGCCAAAAGCACACTTCCTAACAATGTCGACGTTTTTCTATATACAGGGCTCATCGATCGACGCGAAGGCCGTTGGGAAGAAGCAACACGCAACATGGAGCGCGCACTTGAGCTGGACCCGCGCAATTTCTTCATTCTCCAGCAACTCGCTTTGGCTTACGTGTGGCAGCATCGCTACGCCGACGCAGCCCGAATCTACGATCGAGCACTGACGATCGTGCCCGCCGATCCGAATAGTCGCATACTTCGGGCGCTGGTCGCGTTGGATTGGCAGGCTGACATCAAACCTTTTCAAACTACGCTCTCCCGTTTGGTGGCTGAGAATCCCAACGTGGCGCTCGATATAGATACGCTTCAGTATTCTGTCTGCGATCGGGCGTGCGCTGCCGCAATTCGGACGCTCGCAAACTATCCGCGCGAGGGTGTTGCAAGTAATGGTGTCAATTACCCCTATGCATATTGGGAGGGGGTCGTCGCTTGCTGCGAAGGGGATTCAGTCAAAGCGCGCGCCGCGTTTGCCGCCGCAAGCAGAGAAGTCCAAAAGATAGTGCAACAGCAGCCCGATTTCGCGGCTGCTCTCAGCCTGCTGGGAATGATCGACGCCGGTGTCGACAAAAAAGAAGACGCGCTAAAGGAGGGTCAACGCGCGTGCGAATTGCTGCCCACGTCGAAAGACGCTATCGACGGTGCATCCCTAGCCATTAATCTGGCGCAAATTTACGCCTGGACTGGTGAGAAAGATCGCGCCATCGAACAAATTGCGGCGGTGGAGCGCATCCCGAACAGCCTTAGCTATGGCTTACTCAAACTCCACCCTTACTGGGATTCGCTGCGTGGCGATCCGCGCTTCGAGAAAATTGTCGCCTCGCTCGCGCCGAAAGAACGATAAAGCTCAACCAGGCTGTTCTACGAGAAGGAGCCACGCTCGACATAACATGAAGTACGGGGAAATCATAGCTGACAATCTGAGCAAAGCCGGTTAGAGGCGGGGCTGCGTTTCAGCGATTGATTTCAACGGGCGTACGATCTGGATTGGAGACGCACCTCGCGATGACGGAAAGCGTTTCGTTGTGCGCGCAGATGCCTTTCTGGAATTTGAATTGGCGACTACAGAAGCCTTATGAAGTCCACCTGGCGCAAACATCTGATCATTTGTCTGTTTCTTGGGCTGCTGGCGGTTCCCATCTACTTCCTGGATCTGGCGTTTGCCGGAGGAAGCGGAGGCGGCAACTGGATCACACTGGATTTCCGGGGGCTTATCTTTTGGACTTACATCACGTTGCTCGCCATCCATGTCGCCTTAAGTTCAATTGCGGTCCTGTCATTTCCCAAGTCAGGAGCGTTGCGCATTCACTTTGCCTCAATGGTGCTTTCCGTGATCCTGCTCGTCGCAGGCTTCGTCGTTTACGGAAAACTGCGCCGGGTCATCATCTCCAATCAACAGCAAACTTTGATGGAGAGTCGGAGACCTCTAGCCAACGTCATTGAACTGAAGGAGTGGTGGTATTTCCCCGATGATATTTATCCGACGGAGATCCGTGTGAACGTGGTCGTCCACGAGTCAGGCAGGTTTGCCCGGAACGTGACCGGGGAGCAGACGGATCCATCTGGCTCCTCTAGAAACGTTTTCGAATCGACCAATGGACCGGAGACCCAGCGGCAGGTTGGCAACGGAGAGGCCTTCACCTATGCATTCCCCTTAAAAATCCTGCATGCGGTGCATA
>QHOK01000167.1 GCA_003218755.1 Verrucomicrobiota bacterium | reverse complement strand
GCCGTAACGCATCGGCCGTTTGTTCCTGGCGAATATTTTTACACCCTGCTGTATCACGATGCTGATGGTTACCGCCGCGAGGATTTGAGCGAAGATGCGTGGCGAAACCGGAACGAAAACATTCGGCCGTTCTCTTTTTGGAAATCGCGGTATGAGCCGCTGCCGCCAAAGCCGGCCGAGTCTGTCCCCAAGGAAAACGCGGAGCAACTCTTCCGGCGTTTGATGGCATCGCATAATCCCCCCGCAAACGCGTGCTATGTTCTCGCCGCGATGCTGGAACGCAAGCGTGTCCTAAAACAAGTGAAGACAGAGTCCCGCGATGGCGGGAGGCGCGTTCTCATTTACGAACAGGCAACAACAGGCGACGTGTTCGTCGTGCCCGATCCGCAATTGCGCCTGGACGAACTGGAAACCGTGCAAAACGAAGTCGCCCAGTTGCTCCGCGGAGCGACGAAACTTGATAAGGTGGAAAGTGACCGCTGATGACTACAGAAACACCGGCCGTTAATTACAAGATTGGCAACGAGCGCCTAATACGTCATGGACTTAGTAGATGGCCCGAAGGAACGTGACATCCTTGTGCCGACGCAAAATGTTCACCTCGTTATCGATCCAAAAAGCGCGCTTTTCGTCAGCGGCTCTGTGCTCGATTACAGCGAAGACCTGCAAAAAGGGGGATTCAAAGTCACTAATCCCAATGCCGTAGCTCACTGTTCCTGCGGCGAAAGTTTCGCAGTTTAGGATTCTGTTTCAGCTAAGCGATCGTGCTGTCGAGCCGTGTGCCAATTACGGCAAGCTACACCTTCATGACCTCGGCATCCTTATGTTTGAGATGATCATCGATGGACTTCACGAACCGATCGGTGAGCTTTTGCACTTCCTCGTCCACATCGCGTAAGCCGTCCTCAGTCAGTTCGCCGGCGGCCTTGAGTTTCTTGGCCTCATCAAGCGCGGCGCGACGGTTCGCGCGCACACGCACACGCGCTTCCTCAGCCATTTTTCCAAGGGAACGCACGAGCTCTTTGCGTCGCTCTTCTGAGAGCTCCGGGATTGGCAGTCGAATGATTTTTCCGTCAACCGCAGGTGTAATCCCGATCTTCGATTCCTTAAGCGCCCTTTCGATATCCGGCACCGTGCCGGCGTCGAACGGTTGAACAACCAGCAACCGCGATTCCGGCGTCGTGATCAAAGCGAGTTGCTTTAGCTTCATCGTCGATCCGTAAGCGCGAACGTCCACGTTTTCCACAAGGCCAGGCGAGGCTTTGCCGGTGCGCACCGCAGCAAATTCGTGCACCATGTAATCGACGCTTTTTTCCATCGACATCTCCGCCTCAAGAAGGATGTCATCTCTGCTCATGTCGCCTGAATTTTTAGGTCTGACGAAGGTTCATCGCAAACCAGGGTCCCGACTTTTCGTCCCAGCACGGCGTCGCGGATGCTACCGGGCTTATACATGTCAAAGACGACGATCGGGATCTTGTTGTCCATACAAAGGCTGAAGGCTGTCGAATCCATGATCTGCAAACGTTTGGTCAGCGCTTCAGTGAAGCTGACGCGGTCGTAGAGGCGCGCGTCCGCGTGAGTGTTCGGGTCCCGATCATAGACGCCTTCGACTTTGGTGGCTTTCAAAATCACATCGGCGCGAATCTCACTTGCCCGCAGTGCCGCAGTCGTGTCGGTGGAAAAGTAGGGATTCCCAGTGCCAGCGGCGAAAATTACAACACGGCCCAGTTCAAGATGCCGGATCGCGCGGCCGAGAATAAACGGCTCGGCGACATTTCTCATATCGATGGCGCTCTGCACGCGCGTTTCGACGCCCATTTGGTCGAGCGTGCTGCGCAGTGCCAGCGCGTTGATTACGGTGGCCAGCATTCCCATGTAATCCGCCGTCGTGCGATCCATCCCGCGATGCGACGCCGAAAGACCGCGCCAGATGTTTCCCCCGCCGATTACAACGGCCACTTGCACACCGAGGTCGCGCACTTCTTTAATGCGCTCGGCGATCCCACGCACGACTGTGAGTGAAATGTTGTCCCGTGCGCCGCGCTCCTGCATCGCTTCGCCGCTTAGCTTGAGTACGATGCGCTCGTAAACTGGCGTCTCGGTTTGCATGCACAGTCATGATCGGGCAAACACGCCGCCTTTGAAAAGCAAAATGGTGAGTCCTCGAGCGGCCGATTCTGGTGTCTGGGGAGCACAGGCTGCCAGCCTGTAGTTGCCAGCAGCCTGCCAGCAACTTCTGAAAACGTCCAATTGCGAGGCGACATGGAGGATCTCAGCAAACTGCCGAGATGGACAGGCCGGCGGCCTGTGCTCACCATTAGCTTGCCGTCCGCAATCTCAAAGCGTGGCCGCGGAGGAACTCGCTCGCGTTCATCCGTCGTTTTCCTTCTAATTGGACTTCGCGCAATGACAGCGCGCCTTCGCTTGCGGCGACAATCAACTCATTTTGGCTCCTGAGGATTTCGCCGGGCGTTCCTGCGAGATCGACGACGGTCGCCGAAAAAATCTTTAAATTGCGCTCCCCATCTATTGATATGGTCATAAACGCTCCTGGCCAGGGATTGAACGCGCGGATTTTTCTCTCGATTCTTTGAGCCAGCTCCGACCAGTCGATCCTGCCATCTCCACGCTTCAGCTTCGGCGCGTAGGCCGCAAGCGCATCGTCCTGTGGAATGCGTGGCGCACTTCCTTTTGCAAGCGTTCGCAAAGATTCAAGCAATGCTTCAGGCGCAATCTGCGCCAATTGGTCGTGCAACGACCCGCCCGTATCGTTCGACCGAATGTCAATTGTGCGCTGCAACAGGATGTCGCCGGTATCCAGTCCTTCATCCATGTGCATGACAGTGATCCCGGTCTCCCGATCGCCTGCCGCAATGGCAGCCTGGATCGGCGCGGCGCCGCGCCAGCGCGGCAGAAGAGATGCATGCAGATTCAAGCAGGCAATCTGCGGAATGTCGAGAACGTCGCGCGGCAGGATTTGCCCATAGGCCATAACCACGATCACATCCGGCTTTAGCGCACGGATCTCTTCAATTGCTTGTCGCTCTTTGATCCTGGCCGGTTGCAGAATCGGGAATGGCAGGGCGCGACCGGTCCGAGCCGGACTGGCGTTAGGCGCGCCGCTCGTCAGCGCCTTCTTTATTGAAGGTGGCTCGACCGATTGAGCGCGCCCGGCTGGTTTGTCAGGCTGCGTTACGATCCCGACGACATCGTGTTCCGACTTCATGAGCGCTTGTAGCGTCGGCACGCCGATTTCGCCTGCGCCGATAAAAACGATGCGCATGCCGAATTACGGCGGCCGTTCATGCGGCACGGCCGAGCGACGCGGTCGTCGTCCGGCCATCGATTGCGCGAGAAGTTTCTCTCCGGCAGTAATTTCACGCCGGCCTACAGACGATCCGCACCCCGTGCAGAGATAATCGAAAATTTCCCGGTCAGGCAGAACTAAGAGCAGCCGCTCGCGCACCGGCATCGCGGCTTTGCATTTCTCGCAGTAAAGACTGGAAGCGGTGAAATTTTCAAACTGCTGCTGGTTCATACACGCCGTCGTTCACGCTCTGGAGGATCTCGAGCAGAACTTTGGCGGGCGGCTGAGTTGCGTCAACCACCGTGACCAGCTCTTGCGGGTAATATGAAAGCACCGGCTTCGATTCGGTCTCGTAAGTATCGAGACGTCGTTGGATGACCTGCTCGTTTGCGTCGTCGAGGCGGTTCTCCTTCAATGCCCGCTTCTTGAGCCGGTAAAACAGCGTCTCGCGGTCAGGACAGGCGAGATGAAACACTTTCTTCACGTCAATCATTTCATCCATGATCTTGGCTTGGCCAAGGTTTCGTGGAATCCCGTCCAGCACCAGGTTGTCGATGTCCGGCTTGAACTTGTGCGCTTCCACGGCCGCTTCGATTGCCTCTCGCCAAAGTTCCACTGTGATATCGTCTGGGACGAGCCGGCCTTTGCTTGAGTATTCAAGGAACGCTTTGCCGACCTTCGTGCGCGTGTCGATGGAGCGAAATACGTCGCCACAAGCGCAGTGATAAAAGCGCGGGATCGTTCCGAGCGTTTTGCCCTGCGTGCCTTTGCCGCTACCCGGTGCGCCAAAAAGAATAAACGTCTGGTATCTCATCTGCGAAACCCGCTTATACTGCACTTCCGTCAACCAGCGCAAAAATTGTGTAGTCGCGGCCCAGCCCGACGTTTCTTCCGGGCAAAAACTTTGTCCCCCGCTGGCGCACAATGATATTGCCGGCCACAACCATTTCGCTGCCGAATTTTTTGACACCCAGCCGCTTGCTGACGCTGTCGCGGCCATTCTTAACGCTGCCTTGTCCTTTTTTGTGAGCCATTGGAGAGAGTTGATGGTTGATCCGCCTTCGCCAAGGCTACGGCGGACGTGAAGTTGATAGTTGATGGGCGGTTACACGTTGTTATTCGTCGGTTTTCTTCGCTGCGGCTTTTTTCGCTCCCACACTAATGCTTTTAATTTTCACGCGCGTCAATTTGCGACGATGCCCAATTGTTCGGTGATAGCCTTTACGCCGCTTGTACTTGAACGCGATCACTTTCTTGTCTTTACGCTGTTCCAGAACTTCAGCCGTTACCTTTGCTCCTGAAATGAGGGGGTTTCCGTGCGTGACGTTGTCTCCGTCGGCAAACATCAGTACGTCACCGAAGGTCGCTGTCTTGCCCGGCTCGACCTCTAGCAGATCGACATCGATCGTATCGCCTTCCGCGACGCGAAATTGCCTGCCACCAGCCTTGATAATTGCGTAAGCCATAGGGTTTGGGGAGAAAAAAGCCGCCCAAAATTCCATAGATGACCGGGCTTGGCAAACGGAAAGGTTTATTAGGTTCGCCGACAATGGGGTTAGAAGCTACGCCGCTGCTTTGCTCGTAGCGCCAACGAGTTCTCGGTAGAGGGCTTCATATCGCTGCGCGGACGCTTTCCACGAAAAATCGCGCGCCATGGCACGTTTCATCAACGTGGTCCAGAGGCGCCGGTCGCGGAAGATTTGCCGCGCACGTTTGATGGCGTCCCAGAAGGCCTCGCTCGAATATTCGTAAAAGAGGAAACCGTAACCGCTGTCCGTTGTCGGATCGTAGTCTTCGACGATCTCCTGAATTCCACCGGTCAGGCGCGCCACCGGGAGGACCCCATACTTCAAGTTGTACATCGCGCTCAAACCCGCCGCCTCGAAACGCGATGGAATCAGGCTTATGTCCATCCCCGCCTCGATGAGGTGCGCCAGTTTGTCATCATAGCTTTTTTTGTATGCGAATCTCGTTGGAAATTTTCTGGCCGCGACGGCGAGCGAAGTCTCATACGCGGGATCGCCTTCTCCGAGAATGATCAACCGGACGTCATCCCAGAGAAGTCGATCGAGAAGTGGTACGAGAATTTCAAAACCTTTTTCCCCGACGACGCGAGTCACCATCCCAAAGACTGGACCGCGCGGCGCAGACTCGAGCTTCAGTTCCTTTAGGAGCCCCTCGCGGCAAATTTGTTTTCCCCGGAACCGCCTCGCATCATAGCGTGCCGGAATCAAACGATCCGACGCCGGATTCCAGCGACTGTAATCGGCGCCGTGCAAGATCGCGCTCAGGCGATGGACGTTCTCGCGCAACACTCCGTCAAGCCCGCAGCCGCCGGACGGCGTCTGGATTTCCCGCAGGTAATGTTCGCTGACGGTTGTGATCTTATCGGCATAAAGAATTCCGCCTTTGAGAAAATTTAGGCGCCCAAAAAACTCGACGCCGTGGAGGGTGAAAAACCGCTCTGGCAGATTCGTGAGCCTGAAATCGAGTCCCCAAAAACTGCCCTGGTCAGCCACGTGATGAATAGTCAATACAGTCTTGAACGGTAAGCCTTGCGCATGGACAAAGACCGGCACGAGCGCCGTCGCCCAATCGTGCACATGCAGAATCTGCAATTGCGGGGTCAATCGCCGGGCTAGTTCGAGCGCCGCTTTGCAGAAAAAAATAAATCGCGCGGCATTATCTTCGTACGGCTTGCCGCGCTCCCCGTAAATTCCAACGCGATCAAAAAATTCATCGCAGCGAACCAGAAACAACTGCACGCCGCTGGCGCTCCGTCCTTCGAGGTACCGAGCAACGTAAATCTTGTCGCCCGCCTGCACATCAACAGATATGCCGCTGTCCTTCTTCTTGAACGCGCGATTCTCTTTAATTTCGCGGTAGAACGGCAGAACCACGCTCACCTCGTGCCCGCGCGCACGCAGCGCGCTTGGCAGCGCGTCCATCACATCCACGAGTGCGCCCGCTTGCTGCAAAGGCGGTCCCTCGGCGCTGATCATTAAGATTTTCATTCGATGTTGGACGTTCGATGTTGGGCGTTCGGCGTTTCTTCAGTGATTGTTGGCTAACGAATACTCCTGTTTTATCCACTCCAGCGCTTCCTCACGCGTGCGCAGCGTCCCCTCGAGCTGACGCGTTTCGACGGCCTCAAGAATTTCGCCAAACTTCGGGCCGGGCTTTAACCCGAGCGCGATCAAATCGTCCCCGCGCACCAGAGGCGGCGGAATGATCGGCTCGTTGGCGAATTCCTCGCGTTTGCGCAGCAGAAATTCGTAATTGTCCAGGTTGCGATGGCTGCTTTCGCAATCGACGCGGTGCAATTCCAACTCGGCATCAAAGGTTGGCCGCGCCATGAAACGCTTAAGTTTTGCGACGCGCATGTTCGGGGCGTCTTTGAAAACCATGTGCTGCCGCACCATTTCGACGGTCGCCTCGATTTCAGCGCCGGAAAATCGCAGGCGGCGCATGGTCGCCTCTGTCATCTGAGCACCGATGCGGTCGTGTTCGTTAAAACGGATCCGGCCCGTATTGTCGACCGTGGCCGTGACCGGTTTTGCCACATCGTGAAACAAAACGGCAAAAACCAGCGGAACAGAAACTTCCTCCGGGAGCCGCTCCAACATCAGCCGGGTATGCACAAACACGTCGCCTTCGGGATGAAATTGTTCCGGCTGCAAGACGCCTTTCATCGCCTCGAGCTCGGGCAGAATCGCGCGCATCAAGCCACTGGAATCGAGCAGATCCCAGCCGCGCACGCGATTGGACGAAAGAAAAATGCGCACCAACTCGTCGCGGATCCGTTCGGCGCTGATTTGGTTAATTGATGGCGCATTGGCCACGAGGGCGTCCCACGTTTTGTTATCGATCTGGTAATCGAGCACCGTGGCAAAGCGCACGGCACGCAGCATGCGCAGCCGGTCTTCCGCGAAGCGTTGCGCCGGATCGCCAATTGCGCGCACCAGTCTTGCGTCGATATCGGCGCGACCGCCGACAAAATCGATCACCTTCTCCGCGACCGGATCATAAAACATTCCGTTGATGGTGAAATCCCGACGTTGCGCGTCTTCTTCGGGGGAAGAAAAATGCACGGCGCTGGGATGCCGTCCGTCGATGTAGGCGTCATCGGAACGAAACGTCGCCACCTCAAATTGAAAACCGTTCTCCAGCACGATGATCACGCCAAAATGCGCGCCCACTGCGAAGGTGCGTGGGAAAAGCGTCTGTACAGATTCGGGTCGCGCGTCGGTAACTATGTCGTAATCCTTCGGGGTCAACCCGCGCACCATGTCACGGACGCAGCCGCCCGCGAAGTACGCGATATGGCCGTTCTCGCGCAAACGCGCGGCGATCTCGCGCGCCACCTTTTCCATGGGCGAGGATTTCACTGGAGCACTGTAGCCGCTTCGATGTGCGAAGCGCAACGCGCGCGTGCTTGGCATCGGCCCTTCGCGGCAGCGCGTCGGCCTAGGCAGTGCTCTTCGGTTTCCGGAAGGAGTGGATAATGAAGAGCACTACTGCGATTGAGATGCACGAGTCAGCTACGTTAAAGGCCGGCCACGGATCCGCGTACCGAACGTGCAGATTGAAAAGAAGAAAATCGATCACGTGCCCGTAAAGCAGGCGATCGGTCAGATTACCCAAGATGCCAGCTAGCAGCAGTGCGAGCGAGAGGTCACGCCACGGATCAAGCCGCCGCCGTCGCACGAGCAGAACCAACACAACCAGCAATGCGACAATCGAAACTACAATGAAGAAAATATTGTTGCCCTTGAAAGATCCAAAGGCCGCGCCGGTGTTGGTAACGTTAACCAGACTGAAGAAATCCGGCACGATAATGCATGTCTCATAAGGACTGATTAGTCGCAGGACCAACTGTTTGGTGATTTGGTCAAGTGCGTAGAGCGGCAGCGAGAGAAACAGAATTAACTTCATGTGGCTCCTCCCCTTGTGTCATGTCGAGCGTAGTCGAGACATCTCTATCAGATCTTAGGCAGCCAGAGATTCCTCGACTTCATTCCGCTTTCGCTCCACTGCGCTCGGAATGACAGAAAGGCATCATCGAGCTTGCTGTTCCAAAGCTGCAACGACGCTTTCGCAGCGATCGCATAGGTCCGGATGCGCCGTACTCGTGCCGACTGTTGCTCGATGACGCCAGCAACGCGCGCACTTTGCGTACGGCGTTTTCGTCACCGAAGCGCTTGCTTCTTTCCCCTGATGGA
>QHOK01000166.1 GCA_003218755.1 Verrucomicrobiota bacterium | reverse complement strand
CTCCAACTGCCGGCGCACCACGACGGACCAATCCGCATCAGTCGCGTGATGGACGATTGTCCAGAAAAAGCATCCCGCGCAGAGCGTGAAGAAAAATGCGAAAGCAAACAGCCAGGAATAACTAAACTGATGCGGATTCACGACTGCTCCGACAGCGCAGAGCACGAGCGCGATCACTGCAATCAATCCGAGGAGGAACGAGAGCCCAGCGAAACGGCTGCTCTCGAAATATTCGCCTTCGGGCGTAGGGACTGTATGTGAACGTTCGCTCATTTTTTGGGCGCCTCTTGCTTTGCTGCGGGTTTAGCCTCCGGCGGTTTGTTTTCAGCCGGTTTGTCCAAATCGCCCTGATGTTCCGGTGGCACATCGGCAATCGCCGCGTTTTGGCAGCGCTGCAAAGCGCGCAAGTAAGCGATGATCGCCCAGCGATCCGGCACGATGATGTTCGGCCCGTAAGCCATCATGGTGTTTTTCCCGTTGGTGATCGTGTTGAAAATTTCGCCGTCCGACATTTTGCGGAGGCGTTCATCCTGCAGCGAAACCACAGTCGCGAGGCCGTATTGTTTGGTGATGCCGTTGCCCGCAGCGGCGGCGCCGTGGCACATCACGCAGGTGATGTTGAAACGTTGTTGGCCGCGCTCCATCAATTCGCGCGTCACCTCGAGCGGAATCCCAGTTCCCCAGTGGTCTCCCATCTTGCCCGTGTTGTAGTAATCAGTGCCGACGCTGAAACTCGCATGTGGATGCGACCAGGGTCCGACCGCGGCAGCCTGCGTCTCGGACGTCTCGGACTTTGGCATTTCGTAGCCAATTGGAACCGTGCCGGCGACCGGTAAACGCGGGCCGCGCCCATCCGCAAAGAAATCGAGCGGCGCTTGTGCGCGCACTTTCATCTGGCGCACCATATCTGGAAAAACCTCCAGCGGCGGATGCGTGCTGATTTGTCCACGAAATCCAAACACCGCGATGACCGCGATCGTGCACAAAACAAAAATCACAAAAAATGCGCGCTTCAATGGCCAGGAAAAATCCGTCGTTGGTAACGCGACTGAAGCGTTCCCAGTTGAACAGGGGATGATACCAGCGCGGTAGACCGTTCATTCCCTGCCACGCAAAGAATGAGGCGAACGCGCCGAAGAGCACGGTCAGCTCGAACATGATCGGGAAAAACGCCGGAACGGTCCAAAAATTCCACGGCTTACCGTGCACATCGAGCCGATAGAGACCCCACGACGGGCCAAATTCGACGAGGGCAGCGGTAAGCAAACCGGAAACCCCGCCAAACAAAACCCAGCCGCTCAACCATGATTTTCCCAGTCCCATCGCGTCGTCCATTCCGTGGATGGGGAATGGCGAAAAAACATCCCAGCGTCTGAATCCTGCGTCGCGGACGCGTTTGGCCGCTTCGTAGAGGGCGGCGGCGCTCGGATACTCTGCAGCCATGGCGTAAACTTTGTGACCGGCAGGTGTCCGCATCATCGTGTGCGCTCCTTTCCGCCAGGAGTGGTGACCAAATGCACGTCCGCTTCCGGCAAGGCAGTTTTTATTTCCGACATTGCGATCATCGGCAGAAACCGAACGAAGAGCAGGAAGAGTGAAGTGAAGATTCCGAGCGTGCCGATGTACGTCCAGATGTCCACCCAGGTCGGGATAAACAGGCCCCACGACGACGGGATAAAGTCACGGTGCAATCCACCGACAATGATGATGAAGCGCTCAAACCACATGCCGGCGTTGACGCACATGCAGACGAAATAAACGACGTAAACGTTGTAACGGCACCAGCGGAACCAAAAGAGCTGCGGCGAAAGCACGTTGCAGAACAACATGCCAACCCACCAGTACCACCAGTAAGGTCCAAAAACGCGGTTCCAAAACGCGAACCGCTCGTAGGAATTGCCGCTGTACCACGCGATGAAAAATTCCATCATGTAGGCGTAGCCGACGAAGGAGCCGGTCAGCAAAATGATCTTCGCCATTTTGTCGATGTGCTGCGGCGTGATGACATCGTGCAGCTTAAACATGGCGCGGGCGGGAATCAGCAACGTCAGCACCATCGCAAAACCGCCGAAAATTGCGCCTGCGACGAAGTAGGGCGGGAAGATTGTGGAGTGCCATGTCGGCAAAACCGTCGTGGCGAAGTCGAACGATACCACGCTGTGCACCGAAAGAACCAGCGGCGTGGAAAGCCCAGCCAAAAGGAGATATGCCATCTCGTAATGACGCCAGTGCCGATTCGAGCCACGCCAGCCAAGGGCGAAGATTCCAAAAAGGAACTTCCTGATCTTTGTGGTTGCCCGGTCGCGCAAGGTCGCCAAGTCCGGAACTAAACCGGTATACCAAAATAAGACCGAGACCGTGAAATAGGTCGAGACCGCAAACACGTCCCACATCAGCGCGCTGCGGAAATTTGGCCAAATCGCCCAATTGGTAGGCACCGGCGCGAGATACCACGCCATCCAGGCGCGCCCTACGTGCACGCCTGGGAAAATCGCTGCACAAATCACAGCGAAAAGCGTCATCGCCTCGGCCGAGCGGTTGATCGACGTACGCCATTTTTGCCGGAGCAAAAATAAGATCGCGGAGATGAGTGTCCCCGCGTGCCCGATACCGATCCAGAAAACGAAGTTAGTGATCCCCCAGGCCCAGCCGACCGGCATGTTATTTCCCCATGTGCCAACGCCGGTCGAAATCTGGTACCCAAGGCAAAATACGCCGAAAGTCGCTGCGCTGGCAGTAATGGTGAAAGCCACCCACCACCAGCGCGGCGCCGGTTGTTCAACGACACCGGAAATTCGTTCTGTCAGCCAACTGAAATTGCGCCGGTTCAAGACAAGCGGCGCGCGCGCGATCTGCCGCTGCGCTTCTTCAACCGTTTCTGGTGCTGTTGGTGCTGCGTCCATTGCTAAATCGCGGATTGCGGATCGCGGATTGCGGATTGATTGGGTAGCGCACGCGTCTCGCGTGTTGGCGAAGCCGTCTCGGGTTCGCGGACTTTCCTCACCGCGGACTTACAGACAAAAACCGCGCGAACAGATGAAATCGGCAAAGGGAAAGTTCGTTTCGGCGCGACGCCGAAACCAGACACGCGAGACGCGTGCGCTACCCAGAGTCGTCCCGAATTGCGCCCATCGTCAGTAGCTGTAGCCACGGCCCTGCGGGCCGTCCGCGTACAACGTGCCACAGGCACGTGGCTACAACCGAAAATTGTCCGTCTCATTCTGGTAATTTCTCCTCCAAACTTGCGACTCCAATATTCTCCGCGTCTGGCATCTTCGGATTTGGATTGCGAATGCGCGCGAGATAGCTGGTGCGCGCACCGATGTTCAAGTAATCGAGCAACCGATAATTGCGGTCCTGCTGTTTCATTTTTGAAACGCGACTTTCCGGATCCTTGATATCGCCAAAAACAATCGCGCCAGTGGGGCAGGCTTGTGCACATGCTGTGGTAAAGGAATCGCGCGGGATCCGCGTGTCCGCAGACGCGCCTGCACGGGCGTGCGCCGCAATCTTTGCTTCCTCGATACGCTGCACGCAGAAGGTGCATTTCTCCATCACATCGCTCATGCGCACGGTGACGTTGGGATTCTTCTGCATCTTGATAATGTCCGGCGCGCCCTTGGTCGTGAGCGGCGCGAAATATTCTTCGTAGATGCTTAATGCGCCCGCGATCTTTCTCTTGCCCACTGGTCGCTGATTGTAATCGAAGTAATTAAACCGGCGCACCTTGAATGGACAGTTGTTCTGGCAAAACCGCGTGCCGATGCAGCGATTGTAAGCCATGACGTTGAGGCCGTCCTCGCTGTGAATGGTCGCGTTCACCGGGCAAACCGTTTCGCACGGCGCGTTCTCGCAGTGCTGGCACGGCATCGGCTGGTGCACGATTTCCGGGTTCTCTGGCCACTCACCGCGGTCCTGATTAAAGGGTTTCCTGCTGGCGTAATAGCGATCGATACGAAGCCAGTGCATCACCCGGCCATGCGCGACCTGTAACTTGCCCACGATTGGGATATTGTTTTCGCTCTGGCAGGCGATCACACAGGCGCTGCACCCGGTGCAAACATTCAGATCGATCGACATTCCCCACTGCTGCGGCGCGTCGAGAGGCGGATGCGAATAAATACTCGGCGGCGAATGTGGCAGTTCCTCTTCGCCAGGAACCTTCTTCGCGAACTCGTTATTTGCGCGATAGCCTTCCAGCGTTGCCTCCCTAACCAGACCGCGGCCTTCGATGCTGAACTGTTCCTGCGTGATCGAGAACGGATAAGTGCGACCGACTTTGCTCACCTTCACACTCTCAATTCCATTCCCACCAGCGACGGCGAAATGCGGATTTGCCGCTGTACGCAAGAAGTAACCATTGAAGCCGGATTGCTCCGCGATGCCCGGCCTTTCTTTCAGCGCCCCGCCTGCATATGGCAACTCATAGAACTCCGGCATCTTTCGCCCGTAACCCAGTGGGATTGTGATCGAATTGTCGACGTGACCGGGCGAGACGAGTGCCGCGATGACCAGCTCGCGTTTGATTGCCTCCACAGCCGCGCCTTTTTCTGTGATCGTGATCTGCACAAGATCGCCGGTGTGCACACCGAGCTTTTTTGCATAAGCAGGACTCAGCATCGCCGCGTTGTCCCAGGTGAGTTTCGTAATTGGGTCGGGAAGTTCCTGAAGCCAGCC
>QHOK01000165.1 GCA_003218755.1 Verrucomicrobiota bacterium | reverse complement strand
ATCGCGCTTTTCGAATTTGAAACAACGTCGGATGGCATTCGCATCAGAACAGAGCGCCACTACCACCTCGTCCCGCCCGAAGAACTCACCGAGGAGGACTTGCGTCTCTACCGAGTTCCCGCGCTCAGCCAACTTCAGACGTGAAATCGGGCTAACACCAATACGCTGAATAATCGGAACTGAGCTGCGCCTAATTGGACACGTGCACGCGCACGGCTACAATGCGTGGCCCGCTGTTTTCTGGAGACAGATTTAATGAACAAACTCGACGCGCAACGGCAAAAGGAAATCCAACAGGCTGAGGAACTGCTTTTCGCTGGGCCGCAGGCGCTTGGTTTTGCCATGGGGCTTTTCCAGGGTCATTTCGTTTCCGATTGGGTGATGCCTTATCCACGCATCCCGGCAGCGCAACAGACGGAGTTGAACAAGGCGCTGGCTGAACTGCGGCAATTTCTCGATGAGCTCGATCCTGCGGAGATAGATCGACAGGCAGATATTCCGCGCAAGGTCATCGATGGTCTTGGGCGCGTCGGCGTGCTCGGTGCGACTGCGCCAGTGGAATACGGCGGACGGGGCTTTACCCAAATGGCTAACTGTAAGCTCTTGGAGGAAATCGGACGTCGGTGCGCATCCACGTCGGTTTTCGTAAACGCGCATCACTCCATCGGGATTCGTGCGTTGCTGCTTTTTGGGACACACGAGCAAAAGCAGAAATGGCTTCCGAAATTAGTAACTGGCGAGCAGCTCGGTGCATTCGCGTTGACCGAGCAGGAAGCAGGCTCCGATGCAGCAAACGTGCAAATGCAGGCTCGTCCGACTGACGACGGCGCGCACTTCATTTTGAATGGGGAGAAGCGTTACATCACCAATGCGGCGATCGCGCACGTACTGACCGTGATGGCGCGCACCCCGGTGCCCGGCTCAGACAAAACGGCGATCACGGCATTTCTCGTCACACCCGACATGCCCGGCTTCACGGTCCTCGATGCGCGTATGCAGAAGATGGGAATTCGCGGCACGGCCACGGGACGATTCGCGTTGCGCGACGTCAAGGTTCCAAAGGAGAATATCCTCGGACCGATGGGCAAAGGACTGAAAGTGGCGCTGACCGTGCTCGATTTTGGCCGGACTACTTTCGGCGCGTGTTGTACAGGCGCGGCCAAAACGTGTTTGCGGCTGGCAATCGACCACGCGAATACGCGCAAGCAGTTCAATAAAACGCTCGGTGAATTCGACCTCGTCAAGAAGAAGATCGCGCGCATGGCGGCAGACGCTTACGCCATGGAAGCGATGACCACGATAACGGCGTCGCTCATCGACCGTGGACTGGAGGATTACATGATCGAGACAGCCATGCTCAAAGTCTTCACGACTGAGCGGCTTTGGGAAGTGATCAACGATGCTTTTCAGATTTATGGCGGCTCGGCTTACTTTGTTGATCTTCCTCTGGAGAGAATGCTGCGCGATGCACGGATCAACCAAATCGGCGAAGGCAGTAACGAAGTGCTGACCTCATTTGTTGCGCTGGTCGGCATGCGCGGGCCGGGAATGGAGTTCAAGGAAATTTACGACACCATGATGAAACCATCCCGCGGTCAGATCAGCAGAGCATGGACTGCCGGGATGAACCGCCTTGGCGCGGCTATTCGCGTCCCTGACGTACCTGTTAAAAGCGAGCAGCTTCGCGCGCATGCGCGCCAGCTCGGCCGCTGCATTTGGCGTTTTAATTTCGCCGTCAATCGCGCGTTGATCGCTTATCGCGAGCCGATCCTCGATATGCAGCTTGTTCAAGAACGGATTGCTGGAGCGGCAATGGATCTTTTTGCCTCAACCTGTGTCCTCAGCCGTCAGGATGCCGAGATTCAGCTCGCGCGTCGAAATGGAGACTCGGCGCCACCAGATCAGTCTGCCGCTGATCTATTCTTGCGCCAATCCTTCCGCCGAGTCCGTCACTTTCTCAGCGGGCTGACGGACAATGACGACAAATCATTGCTCGCCACGGCAAAGTCCTATTTGGCTGAGCGCCCCAGCTAGATTTGGCCGCACGCATTTACACCGACAAAGATGTCGATCTTCGCTGGCTGAAGGGAAAGACATGCGCGGTGATCGGCTTCGGCGCGCAAGGCCGGGCTCACGCTCTCAATCTAAGGGACAGCGGGATTAAGGTAATTGTTGGACTTTATCCTGGCAGCAAGTCCCATGCGCGCGCCAGGCGAAGTGGTCTCGTCGTTCTCGGCACAGCAGAAGCAGCGCAACGCGGGGACATTATTTTTCTCGCGCTCTCAGACACGCAAATGCCTGCCATTTACACGGAACAGATCGCTCCGAATTTGCGTCCCGGCCAAACGCTGCTCTTTGCACACGGTTTTACCATTTATTATCGCACCATCGTTCCACCCAAGAATGTCGATGTTGTGATGGTCGCGCCCAAAGGCCTCGGACCAATGGTGCGCCGGGAATTTCTGAGAGGACGTGGCGCGCCTGGGCTGATTGCAATTCATCAAAATCCCAGCCGGCACGCCAGGCAAACGGCCTTGGCTTGGGCAAAAGGAATCGGCTGCACACGTGCCGGCGTGCTAGAAACGACTTTTCGGGAGGAAACGGAGACCGATCTTTTTGGCGAGCAAGCAGTACTTTGCGGCGGCACAAGCGCGCTGATTCGCGCTGGCTTTGAAACTCTCGTTGACGCGGGGTATCCGCCCGAGCTTGCTTATTTCGAATGTCTGCACGAACTCAAGTTTATTGTAGATCTTATCTACGAAGAGGGCATTGCGGGGATGCGCAGATTGATTTCCGATACCGCGAAATGGGGCGAGTTGACAATCGGCCCAAAAATCATCGATCAAACGGTGCAAACGCACATGAGATCGGCGCTGCGGGATATCCGGTCAGGAAGATTCGCGCGCAATTTTATTCAAGAAATGAGAAGCGACCGAGTACGCTATGCGAGCTTGCTCCGCCAAGCGGAAAAGCACCCGATCGAAAAAGTCGGCGCGCGGCTGCGTGGACTAATGTCTTGGAAAGAAAAAACAAAAACCTCCTAGCGCTGCCATGTTAGGCAGCGCGCCCTTTCGGCGAACCCAGTTTTTGCCGGAACTTATTTTATCTAGTCGTCGCGTGCCCGAAAATTATCATCGGGGTGGCGGTGGTCGGAATTGCGGCGAGCCGTGTGCAAGGTTGCGGGATGGCGGAGCCTCCTTCCACAACGTAGCACATCTTCCTCGCGGTCTTCGTGGCCGACTGTTGTGTTACGGGCAGGACCACGTTTTTGCTCGGATCCGCATATGCCGATGCGCAAAATGCGAGCACGAGCACGACACTTGCACATCGAACCGGCCAGCCGCATGCGCGACTGAACCTGCTTCCTGTTTTCATGCCTTGATTCTTCCCCCGTTCCGAATTTTTGCAAGCTTATTCCAAGCGGCGTCAGCACAGAAAAACGACCCTTTCGGTCACCCCAAATCAATCCGTCCAAAGAAAATGTTCCAGACGCAGATGGTTGAGACGCGCTTTTGCTTCTTCGCTCCGACTCCCCTCGGCGGCCACCAGTTTTTCGTAGATGGCAGCAGCAGATTCCCACTTTGACTCGTCCTCCAATAGCCGCGCCGCGTTAAATCCGGCTTTGTAATACCAGAATATCTCGCGCCTCCGATCCGGGCGGGCCTCATCCTCCAGCACCTTGTAAAAGGTCGCGAGAGCCGAAGTTCGATCGCCTTTCTTTTCCAGGCACAGAGCTTTTTTGAAAAGCGCCTGGTTGCGCCAGTGAATCGGCCCGTTTTGGTCGGATGCTAGCTGGCCATAGATTTCGATTGCGCGTTGGTAATTAATCGGGTTGCTTCCGCCCAACTC
>QHOK01000164.1 GCA_003218755.1 Verrucomicrobiota bacterium | reverse complement strand
TCGTCGCTGTGCCACACCGTGGCGCGCAACAAGCCGAGATCCGTGCTTATCGTGTCGAATAATTTTGGAATTTGGCCTATGAAGCGTGCATTGAAATTTGCGAGGGTTGGTGCAATCGCATCCATCCAAATCGTTTGGGCTTCGGGCGCAATAATGAAAGCACGCGCAGCCGACTCGAATTACGAACTGAAACCAATCTCGCTTCCGGGCGCGAGCGGCGCCGTAGCGCTGGACTACTTCGCCTACGATCGCGCGACTGGGAAATTGTGGGTGCCGGCCAGCAACACCGGCAGCGTGGACGTCATTGACGAGAAAACCGACGCGGTGTCACAGATCACCGGTTTTCCGACCGGTGAAATCGAGCGGCGGGGAAAAAAGATTACCGTTGGACCGACCGCAGCGAGCGTTGGGGATGGCGTGGTTTATATCGGTAATCGTGGAAATGCCAGGCTATGCGTCATCGATGCGAAGACGTTTACGCGCGGCGAATGTGTGCCGGTTTCGCCGGACCGCGGCGTGACACCGGACGGAGTGCTTTACGTTACGGCTACCCGCGAGATCTGGATAACAACGCGCCCCACCCTGGGCGGCGACCCTGCTGCGGCAAAGTCTCTTCAAGTGTTCGATGCTTCCGATCCGCACCGACTCAAATGGAAATCAAAAATTCCGCTCGACGGCTTGGCAGAAGGCTACGCTGTCGATAATGACCGCGGGCTTTTCTATACGAACATCGAAGACGCGGATGCCACCGTCGCTGTTGATGTGCGGACGCACGACATCGTCGCAAAATGGAATCCCGGCAGCGCTGATTTGCAGGGACTGGCTCTCGACACCGCACGACGATTTCTCTTCGTCGCGTGCGGCGATCACGTTGTGAGTATCGATGCTGGGCATGGCGGCAAAGTGATCGACTCCATCGCAACCGGTCCGGGTCTGGACAACATCGATTACTCAGCTGACGCAAAGCTTCTTTACGCCGCAGCGTCTCAGGCCGCGACATTGACCATTGCTGAAGTGGATGATCGCGGAAAATTCCACCTGAAAGCAACAGTTCCCACCGTGAAGGGTGCGCGCGGCGTTGTCGCTGGCAAAGGCGAAACGGCATATCTAATCGATCCAGCCGAAGGACGCATCCTTAAGCTGAGACGCAAATAATGCCGCGCTGCACTTGCTCGCTGTCGCGATTGATCTCATCCGACGGAAACGAACGCGGCAAAAGAATTTGGGCTGCGGTAATCGCTAGTGCCTTCTTACTCACCGCCGCTTCCACTCAAGCGGGCCCGCCGTTCGTCACCGACGATCCGGAGCCGCCGCCACCTGGCGGATGGGAAATCAATGTTCCATTCATTGTCGAGCGTACTGCAGGCAAAACCGATATGGACGCACCTCTGTTCGATTTGAACTACGGATTGCCAGACATCCAGCTCAAGTTAGAAATTCCAATCAAAGTCGTGCACGAGGACAACAATGGCACGACGGCCGGGCTAGGTGATTTGCTGCTCGGAGTGAAATGGCGCTTCTTCAATAACGAGAAATCGCAACTTCAACTCGGGGTTTATCCACAGTTGCTGCTTCCAAGTGGCGATCACGCGCGGGGACTGGGCGAAGGTCGGACAGCATTCGTGCTGCCGTTTGTGGCGCAGAAGAGCTGGGGTCAGTGGACGCTTTACGGAAACGTAGGCTTTTGGTGGCAGAACGCCGCTGAAACGCGCAATTACGTTTACGCAGGCGCAGTGCTAGAGCGTGATTTCAGCGAACGACTGACGCTCGGCGTCGAATTGTTCGGCAATTCACCAAAAGAACGCGGCGGCGGTTCCGACGTCGCCTTCAACATTGGTGGCGCCTGGAAATTGAGCAAGCATCTCAACCTCCTCTTCGCCGGTGGACGCGACATTGTCGGTGACACAACTGCGATGGCTTACGTCGGCTTGCAAGTCCTTACGAAATGAACACGGAATGGATTTCTATTTGCGCAGCAAAAACAAACCGATGATCGCAAACGCAACGCCGATGATTCTCTGCCACGATGGCGCTTCGCGGAAGAACAAGATGCCTGCGATCGCCATGATGGCCGCGCCGCCTGCTAAAATAGCCGGAACAACGGACAGCGGACCACCGCGCTGGAATTAACCAAAGAAATGCAAGATAAAGGAAAATGGATACCGCAGCACTGGCTTCGACAACAAAACCGCCGAGCCCTTCGCCAATGCGCTCGGCCGCAAGACGAGTAAAGATTTGGTGCGCGCCGTAAAGCACAGCAGCAACGACCGCATACCAAAACCAGGCTGCCACGAACAAAATCTAGCTTATGAAATGGATCACCCGCGAGAAAATTAAAGTGGATCGAGTCGCCTGCCCATGGCTTATCAAGAAATTCATCGACCGAGACGCGGAGTTTGTTTTCCTGCCGCACAACACTGACTGGACAAAAATCGATGACGGAATCGTGTTCGACGTGCCGAATTGCGAGCTCGGCCATCACGGCGAAGATGTTTCGTTCAATTCGATCTTGAAAAAATACAAGCCCACTGATTCAGCGCTCGTTTTGCTGGGTGAGATTGTGCGCGCGGCTGATTCGCGTCCCGCCAATCCGCATCCAGCCGGAGAAGGTTTACGCTGGATCGCGAGCGGCTTCGGCGCCCTCGGACTAAGCGATCACGAAATTCTCGAACGCGAATTCATCGTTTACGACGCGCTTTACGCAGAATGCAAACGCCGGGTGAGCCGCAGTTAAGCCGGTCACGCAGGCTGGCTGATTTCTTCGGGCTTAAGCGCAATCTGGTCATCCTGCTCATCGCTATTTTTGTCATTGGCGCTGGCGAAGAACTTTGGATGCGTTTTGTGCCGAAGTACCTGCAAGCGGTCGGCGCGACCGTTTTTGTGATCGGTCTTTACGACGCGCTGCGCACCTTGCTCGGCGCAATCTACGCATATCCCGGCGGAGTACTCGTCGATATTTGGGGACATCGCCGGGCCTTCATAATTTTCAACCTAGTCTCAGTCGTTGGCTATGTGCTCGTTCTGCTTGTTCCACATTGGGCCGCGGTGATCGCGGGAATGTTTCTCTTTCTTTCATGGACTTGTTTTTCCCTGCCAGCGACGTTCTCCCTGGTCGGAGCGGCGCTCGAAGCAAATCGCTACTCCATGGGTGTGGGCGTTCAATCCGTAATCAAACGGCTGCCGATCATGATTGCGCCATTTTTCGGCGGAATGTTGATTGATCGGTTCGGAATCAT
Source organism: Verrucomicrobiota bacterium (assembly GCA_003218755.1). GTDB lineage: Bacteria > Verrucomicrobiota > Verrucomicrobiia > Chthoniobacterales > UBA10450 > Udaeobacter. Next base: position 4,283 of record QHOK01000164.1, on the reverse strand, counting down.
CAACGGCGTGCGCATCGCGCTTCTCATTTCGATTTTTCTCTCCGCAGTCACAATTCTTCTGCAAAGGCAATTACGTGAAGAGCCAAAAGAAAAAATCGAGGCAATCGATCGTTGGAATTTTTGGCGAAGCTTGCGCGAATTCAATTCGCCAATGAGGCGTTTGCTCTTAAGCGACATCTTGATCCGTTTTTGCGAACGAATTCCCTATGCGTGGGTTGTAATTTTCGCGATGGATTACATCGGCGTTAGCGGTCGGCAAGTGGGCATCCTAACTGCCATAGAAATGCTCGCCGCCATGGTATGCATCATTCCCGCCTCGTATTACGCAGATCGATATCGCCGCGAGCCGTTCGTGATCGTAACCTTCATCATGTTCACGCTTTTTCCGATCAGCTTGCTAATGTCGCGAAGTTTTTCGGCGCTGGTCATCGCGTTCGCGATTCGCGGGTTCAAAGAGTTCGGGGATACATCGCGCAAAGCGCTCATCATCGGATACAGCGACTCCGACCGACGCGGGCAAATGGTCGGCGCGTACTATCTTGTTCGCGATTTGATTGTCAGTTCCGGCGCAATCCTTGGCGCGTATCTGTGGAAACTCGGACCGGCGCTGAATTTTCTCGGGGCAGCGGCTCTCGGAGTAACCGGAACGATTTTTTATGTGAAAACGATTCGCCGGACCCGACAATCAGCCTTGAACGATCTAAAAAAGCAGTTGGCGACACGTCGAACTCGCTGGAAATGAATTTGCTTTAGATTGATTACTATAAATCAAGAGATGTCTCCCGACCTTCGCATAAAGCTACGGCGCGGCAGGCGACCCAGCTCGACATGACAATGATTCGGATCGCAGCGGTGCTTTGTTTCCTGGCGGTGGCCCTGGGAGCGTTTGGAGCGCACAGTCTGAGATCCACTCTCGAACAGCGCGGCATGTTGGACGTGTGGAACAAGGCGGTGTTTTATCATTTCATTCACGCCATCGCGCTGTTTGTTCTCGCACTTTACGGTGCGATCAATCGCGGCGCGTGGTGGCGGCTGTTCGCCGGGATCTTTCTCTTCAGCGGAACCCTCTATCTCATGGCGCTCTCAAATCTTCGCTGGCTTGGCGCCATTACGCCGCTCGGCGGTCTCTGCTTCCTTGCCGGCTGGGCATGGCTAATCATTACGCCGACAAAATGAAACCATAGAGGCAGCCGCCCGCTCGCGAAGCCTTTCGGAGTGTCGGTTGCCTTATGGATTTCTCTTCGCAGGCGAGACGCATTCGCCAAGCTTCGACGTGGCAAGCGAACTGGTTTCTGATATACTTCGCACCTGATGTTCAGCGCACTTCCCGAAGTAGAGCGAGACGCGATCACAGCAGTCGTTTTTATCGCGACGTTTTTTGTCGCCGTGGGCATTGGCCGGTTCTTAAAAGGTCGCGCGGGTGTGCGGCTCGGCCTGCTGTTTCGGCTCTTCTGTTTGATACTCGCCTTTTACGCCGCCATCGCCGTTTACGGAGTCCATGCACCCTGGCGCAATCATGTGGGCGCGGCAGCGATCTTGTTAAGCACCGCGTTGGTTGTCGCCCTGATTAATCGCTACGTTTGGGATTTCTATTTCGAAAAGAAACGGCAGACACCGATTCCGCATTTTCTTCGCGAGGTTGTTGGCGGTATCGTTTTTTTGATCGTACTGCTATTTGTCCTGAGCTACGGCTACCATGCCGAAGCGCAATTAAAAGGACTCCTGGCGGGCTCCGGCGTGGTCGCAATCATCGTGGGCTTCGCTGGACAGAATCTCTTTGCTGGGATCATCGGCGGCATTTCGATTCAAATTAACAAGCCCTACAAGGTCGGCGACTGGTTACAGGTCGGCGAGCGCTTTGCCGAAGTGATGGAGATCAACTGGCGTTCGACGCGACTGCGTACGAACGACCGCATTTATCTCGACATCCCCAACAACGAGATGGTGAGCCACACCATCGTTAATCTTCACTACCCAACCGAAGTCCACGCAATGCGGATTCGTGTCGGAGTCGAATATAAAAACGCGCCCAATCGGGTGAAGGACGCCCTGTTTCGAGCAGCCTCTACCGCTGACGGCGTTCTGGCAGAGCCGAAAGTAAAAGTCTTTTTGGTCGATTTTGCGGATTTCGCTGTGATCTACGAAATCAAGTTCTACATGGGCAATCATTCCAGGATTAACGAGATCAACGACGCGGTTCGCACGAACGTTTGGTACGAACTCAAGCGCCGGGGCATTACTATTCCTTTTCCCATTCGCACGTTGCGGGTGGAGCGCAGACCAGCGCGCCCCGTACAGGAAGACCAAGCCGAGGCGTTGTCTATCCTGCGCGAAGAACCGCTTTTCAGCTGTCTTTCCGACGAGCAGCTCAATCAATTGGTCACACAAGCGCGCCTCAATTATTTCGGCCGCGGCGAACCGGTGATCGAGGAAGGCGCGGCGGGGGATTCGATGTTCGTGCTGTTGCGCGGCGCAGCGAACGTTTCGGTTTCAAAAAACGGATCCACAATTCAAGTCGCGACGCTGAACGCCGGCGATTGTTTCGGAGAGATGTCGTTGAAGTTGAGCGAGTTGCTTGCCCAGCGAAAAATGGAAACCGAAGGAATCGTGAAAGAAGCTGCGAGCACTGACGAGCGAGCTTCAAAGCAACGCCAATACACGTTGACGTTCCTGAACCGACTGCGAACATTTTTCCAGCTCTGAATTTTGTTCCGCTAGTTCGCTCAACTTTTCGTCTGGACGCCGCGCAAAATTCGATTATAGGGCTTCGCGGGGAGCGGTGAGCATGAGCGACGAGCGCACGAGGGATTCATATAATTCAGGCCGGCGTTTGCGTATCCTGGTGGTCGAAGATCACAGCGACACATTGCAAGCGTTGTCGCGTCTTCTCAGTCATTTTGGCCATGAAATCTCTCTGGCTGATGGTGCGCAGAACGCGCTGAACATCATTAACTCAAAAGAGTTCGACGTCGTCCTGTGTGACATCGCTCTGCCCGACGGCAGCGGCTACGACGTGATTGCCGAGGCCAAGCGAAGACGACCCATTAAAGCCGTAGCGCTCACCGGCTTTAGCGCAACCGAGGACATTGAGCGCGGCAAGAAAGCCGGGTTCGATTTCCACCTTTCCAAACCGGTGGACTTCCACGAGTTGCGCGCTGTTTTGGGCCAGATCGCCGCCTGAACCTGTGGTTCCTCTATCTCGAAACCGTTAGTCAGTCTTGACTTCGCCCAATTGACGCGCTAAATTGTGTCAATTGAATCAAAGAGGCCAAGTATGAAAACTGCCACCCTGGAAAAGAAAACGCATAGTCCGAAAGCAAAGCATCCCACCGACCTGATTCGCCAAATTCAGAAGGGGCTGCGTTTCTCTGAGCTGGAGACTTTGCAAAACAGCATCGACATGCCGTTCGAGCAGCTCGCAGCAAAACTCTGCATTTCAAGATCCACTTTGCAGCGGCGCAAAGCAGCTGGGCGGTTGTCGCCAGATGAATCGGATAAGGTGATGCGCCTTTGGCGACTGCTCGAGCATGCCACGAAAGTTTTTGGCGACATCGATAAGGCGCGGGCCTGGTTGAAGTTTCCACAGCGCGGTCTTGGCGGCGCCGTCCCGCTCGATTATGCAGAAACAGAGGTTGGCGCCCGCGAAGTGGACAATTTGCTGGGGCGAATCGATTACGGCGTTTATTCCTGATGCCGTCAGCGTGGCGAATTGTCCGCGCGAGTCGCGAGAAGACAGCATTTACTGGAGAAGGACCGTGGCGATATGGTGGCCGTTGGAACTCGCCCGGCGTGCGTGTCGTCTATGTTAGTGAACATCAATCCACGGCTGCGCTGGAGGTCTTCGTAAATCGCGTGCCGTTCATTCTCGACGAGAAATACAAGGCATTCCATTTGGAATGGCCGGATCGTCTCACTGAAATTTTTCCAGTGACAAAGCTGCCTGCGGACTGCAAGCGGTCACCGCCTCCACCGGAGGCAATGGAGATTGGCAACCGCTGGGTCCGCGAACAGCGCTCAGCCGTCTTGGCTTTACCGAGTGTAATTAGCCCTGCGGACACAAATTTCCTACTCAATCCTCAGCATCCGGATTTCAAGCAAATCCGTATCGCGCCGCCAGTCGATTACGAGTTCGATCCGCGCCTGCTGAATCGCTGATGATCGGATTGGGAAGGCACCGCTTGCGGCGAAAAATCAACCAGTCGGCGGGCCTTGGAAGTAGAACAAAACGAAACGACTCGCGTCGAAGAGTCCGTGTCCGATGATTACCGGCCAAAGATTGCGCC
>QHOK01000163.1 GCA_003218755.1 Verrucomicrobiota bacterium | reverse complement strand
CGGTGTCAACTGCTGCGCCCGGAGCGTGTACCCTTCGGGCATGTATTTCTGAGCGGAAGCGTCAGGGACGATTTGGTTGCGGTTGATGGCCAGCGCGAACAGCGTGGTGGTGAACGTCTTGGTGCAGGAGCCGATCTCCACTAGGGTGTCGCGCGTGAACGGAGCGCCCGCGTCGGTAGCTTTTCCATACCGGAAGAAGTAGCGATGGCCGTGCAGCGAAACCGCGACGATCGCTCCCAGATAAGGAGATCGGCTCCATCTGCGGCCACGGGGGTTACGTTGTCCTTGGGCCAAGTACGGCTGCATGATGCCGTCGACCACTCGCTTGACCGCTGCCTCGCCGCCCGCATTGGGCTGTAAATGCGGACCGGCGGAGGAGGGCGCTTGCTGCGCGGCAACCTTCGCCGCCGCCAAAACCGCGACTGTGACGATCAAGCCAAAACGAGTGGCGGTGCGATGCATAATCTCTTCTCCAGGCAATTATCTGCTTGCGAAAACGACGACTTGTAATTTCGCTTGGACATCTTGGCAAGACTTTCCACGTCCATGAGCCAGAGAGCGGGGGTGAGTGGCCGCCGGTTTGTTTGAGAACGATGATCGGTCGCGTTTGGGACGTATCGCCGAATCGAGTTCTAGAAACGCAGTCAGCTTTTCCTCCGCGTGCACAACGAAACGTTTTCCGTCGCGATGTGCATCAACAATCCAGATCGTTCGCCCTTGGGAATCAATCGCTGACACACCACGTCCGACCGGCTTTGTTGAGAAGGCTGACCACCGCGCGGTCCACTTTGGGATAAAAAGCCGTAGCGGCCAACGTCGTGCGCTCGGGACACAGCTCAGGGCAAGATTTGCCTCAAGAAACCCAAATGAACGTTACGCAACCGCGCATTGTCAAAAAAACGAGGGAGTCGTTATGAGAGTGTCGAACTCAATCGCCGAGCTGCGCCAACAGATTCACGACGATCTCCGGGTCCAACATCCCGAATGGGTCAAGCCAAATGGCGAATGCCCCAAATGCGACTTCTATGAGTCACGCCTAATGGAAGAGCTCGATACTTTGACGCGAACGGGATCCGACGAGTCTGTCGCTGATATTCATCGCGTCCTCGAACAGGGACTAAACTGATTCGACCCCGGCAGCTGCGTAATAGCTCTACCGCACGAGAAGTCTGAGGCGGTGACGAGTTGTTGATGCGCGGGATGCGGAACATATTGGCAAAGTTATGAAGGATTCTGTCGTCAGAGGATGCCTGCTGCAGGTTCTCTATGAACGTCAAAACGAAGGTTCTATTCCGTTCGGGCACGTAGAGCAGGCGGTCCCGCCACCAGGAGGTATAAGTCGCCGTGACTGGCTGCGCGCTGTGGCCCAGCTTTCAGAGTATCGCCTCATCGACTGGACTCCTGTTGAGAATAAGAGCGAGATGGGGCTGCTGTCTGGCTTTGCTAAGATAAACGACCTCGGAATCAAAGTGCTCGAAGGTGGCGTCGCGCCCCCGATCCGGATTTCCATCGACGAGAGCCGACGAACCAAAGTTCCTCGGCAGCAACAAGCGCCAATCGCAGCGATTACTTCGCAGCAGCAGGCGATTACGGAGGCACTGGAGAAAGTGATCACCGCGATCAATCAAGCCGATGTGTCGGAGCAGGAGAAAAACGAAGCGAAATCTTTGTTGCAAAAACTGCTGGCTAGCAAACCCGCGGCGAGTGTTTTAGGCGCTGGCGCGCGATCTCTCGCCGCGAAGTATTTCACAAAATAGCGTCTCTATCACGTTAGGCCTACTCAAGGAATGAGCATGGACAAATCCAACTCGTGGGGTCCGGAGCGTGACTTCCTGTGCAAAGGGCCGAGCGCGTGTCTTCTCTGGTGTGCACCGTGGATTGCTTTCGCGCTCGGCTTTAGCGTACCGCCTGCGTTGAGAACGGTTTTGTGGGCTACTTCACTCGCAGTGATGGGCGTTGCGTGTTTGATTAACGCTTCCCGTTGCGGTCGCGTTCACTGCCGTTTCACAGGACCATTTTTCATCCTTGGCGCTCTTACTTCCCTGGGTTATGGCCTCGGCCTTGTGCCGCTTGGGCCATCCGGATGGAGCTGGATTGGCCTCGGAACAATCATCGGAGCAATCGGCTTCACCTGGGTTCCTGAACTGTTTCTGGGTCCATACCGATGAAGCCAACGGCCCCATTGCAAGAAAACTTCAGTGCGTTTGCGACCACACCCTGCCGTGGCTTATCTCTTTCTCGTTAGATGCACTCAGTAGCAGCGACAACAAACTGATGACAACATGATTACCTCAATTCATACGTTGATTTACTCCGACGATGCTAACGCAACGCGGGCGTTTCTGCGTGACGTCCTTGGGTGGAAGTACGTCGCCGAGGATTTCGATAACGACTGGCTCATTTTCAAATCGGGGCCGAGCGAGTTGGGCGTGCACCCGACTCACAGCGAATGGGAAGGCAAAACCTACGACCACCCGCGTCACCACTCGATCGCTTTGATGTGCGACGACATCGATACGACGGTCGGCGAGTTCCGGGCGAAAGGAGCGCAGTTCCGAGGTCCCATCGAGCAACGCGAGTACGGCCGCGTCATCATGATGATCGTGCCCGGCGCGGATGACATCCAGCTGTATCAGCCGACTCACAAGCTCGCGTACAATCTTTAGAACACAGACAATCGCGTCATTGCCTGATACGATCTCATATAGGAAAGGAGTCTCGCGACTAACGCATCTAACAAAATCACTGGAGCGAACGCGGGCGGGCCACGTCGGTTGCCAATGCCGACGCGCTGGGCCGCCCGCGTCGCTCAGTTTTGTCGTTAGACGGTACACGCGGCAACCAACAGCCGATCGGCCGTACTGTTTCGTTTTGTTCTCCGAGCCGGGCTTCTCGTCGACGAATTCGTCACCT
>QHOK01000017.1 GCA_003218755.1 Verrucomicrobiota bacterium | reverse complement strand
CATTCGTGATGAACAGAGATTCGCTGATTTTTCGCGTTACCCCTTCTAGCTGAGCTGCTTGAGGCTTCAATCGCCGTTCAGCATTTTTCAGTTTTTCGGGAACTTCGCGCTCCAGTTTCCGTAGTAGTAATTAACCAAAACTATAACATCGCTATACAGCCCACCAGAGGGGGTTTTGGCGATGGAAGAACTAACCATGATGAATCCTCTGGCCCCCCAATTACACCGGTCCGGAAACGGCCGCTTCGAATCCTAAGCAAAATGAAAAGATTACTAACAGCAATAGCGGTGCTCTGCATTGTAGCGAGCACGGCAATGGCAATTCCCGTGCAGTGCCAGGATCCAGCACAAGTCCAGTTCGCCGGAATTACATTCAGCAATCCGAACTTCCCCTACGGCAATGTCAACGGCACTTACACAGTCAATCCACTAAAGCACGCGCCACACGGCTACTGCTGGTGGAGCTTCCAAACGACGCCTAATCAATACGGGGTGTTCCTGTATGTGGGCCTGACGACCGGAGACAACTACTATCACATCACCATGTCGCTGTACCGCAGGGTAGGTCGCGTAACTACTGAGGCAGCCGTGTTCAACGCGCAGGGAACAACAATTCCTCTACAAAACGGGTATCAATATGGAGGAACGACAACACTTCCTTGACATGACCGAAAAGAGCGGCTGACGGCGTACAGGAAGCGCGAGAACATTTGATGCGGTCAGTCAATTTATATTGCCTCTGCGTTCACGCAGTAGTGAAAGCGGTCGGCGATCACATTCTAAACGTTGACGGGCCGACTGATGGAAAACTTTCTTAAAGCCGAATTTTTCCAGGACGGATCTAGTAACGGCGGACGGAGGGGTCTTCGTGTTTTTGTAACTTCGACCCGACACCGTGCAATTTGGATTGGATTGTTGTGCTCGCCCGGGATACCTGTTCTTTGAAAGGCTTGTTCCAGCCGAGGGAAATTAGGGCCGCAATAATCACGAGTTCAGCCAAGAGTCGCATAATCTCTGAGACTGCCAGAAAATGCGTACCAAGGTCAATCGCAATTCTCAAAAACGTTGAAACGTTGAACCGTTAAAGCGTCGAAAGCGGGCGTCTCCTATTGCAACAAAGGAGCGATGAGTGCGCGTTCTTCAGGCAAGAGATGTTCGGCTCCCAGATTCCGCGCGTCGCCACGGGCGCCTTCTTCGTAGCCGGTCACTGCCAGAATCGCCGCGCGCACTGCGAGCACGCCAGGCGGTTCGGCGCCAGTCACCCGCACGTTGCGGAATACCGCCAGGGCATCGGCGGCTCGGCCCAGGCGAAGTCGCGCCAGCCCGAGCGTTGCCCGAGCCGACCAGTTAAACGGTTCCCGGTCGACAAGGATTTGAGCTTGTCGTTCTGCTGCTTCAGCTTGGACGCCCGATGCACCCAGGAGCAACCGCAGGTAATCATCTTGATTTCGCGCCTCTGCGTCGTCGGGCCAAATCTTGACGATCTCCTCCGTCATAGTTTGCGCTTCGGCTGTACGGCCGGACGCTAAGGCCAGGCGCAGCCGACCGGCGTACGCTCCCCGATTTTTGGGCGCGAGTCTGATCGCCTCGGAGTAGGCTCTATCAGCGACATCGCTAGCTTGATTCTGCTCAGCGTACGTGGCTAGCGCGAGTAATTTCTCTGCAGTGTTGGCGGCCTCCAGAGCGCGCTGCCATTCATTCGTTGCAGCAGTTGCCTCGCCCAGCCGCGTTCGCGCGACGGCGAGGAGCATATGTTGAAGCACCGACTCGAGCGGAAAGCGTTCACTGCTCAGCAGAGCTTTGATATCATTCCAGCGCTCGAGCGCGGCGAGCGCATCAATGTATCGCAAATAAAGGTCTTGACGCTGTAACGCGCGATCCAGCGGTAGCACCTGCAAAGTTTTATCGGCGCGACCCACGCTGTTAAGCCACGCAGCCAGCGCGGCGAGAGTTTCGTCGTCCCCATGGCCGAACCGCTCGACCGCGTCGGCGACATATTGACTTGCGAGCGCCGGATCGTGCTGGGCGCGAAGTCCAAGCGCCAGTAACTGATGGTAAGGACGCGCATCGTGATGCTTTTCCAAAGCATTCGCTACTTCGACAGGTCCCATCGTGGTTGCGGGTGGCGGGGCGATTCGGGCGCGAAGTGAAAAAGGAGTCTCTTCGCCGGTTAAGCCCGATGGCGCTTGCGACTGCTGATGCGCGAGGAAAACCAATGCGTCAAGAGAAGCCGGATTGGTCGAATCGCGCGCCAGCTTCTCGATGCTCTCCCACGCCTTTGAATAAGGAGGCGAGTTTGTTTTCGTCATGGAGAGGACAAGAACAGCACCCGCAAGCAATTCATTCGGCTTTGCACGCGGATCGGTTGTTACCCGCTGCGTGTAGTCCAGAGCAAGAACGCCGTCTTGGTGACGAGCAGCAAGCTGGGCGGCAAGCAATAGGTCTAATGGCGCGGGCCCACCTTTTTGCGACAAAAGGACATCAACTTGCGCCGCCGCGACCGCCAGGTTGCCTGCGAAAAGCGCAGCCGCAGCGTAGTCACGGCGGTCTTGGATGGTAAGGCGATGTTCGTCGTCCAGTTTCTTCCACCACTCCAGTGCCGCGGCGTTTTGACTGGTACGTGACGCCAACCGCGCAAAGGCGCGCCACGATTCAGGTTCGGTCGGGCGCAGCAGGTAAGCGTCGCGCGCTTTGGCACTGGCCTCGCTCCATTTTTTTTGCTCGATCATCGCGAACGCCTGGCGGGCCAGCCGGCGAGACTGCCAGGCTTTGATTGCTCCGCCAATCGAGGGCGCAGCGAAGTAGAGTGCTACGCCCAGCACACAGACCGCTAGCGCGCCCAGGAATACAAACAGCCGAATCCGCCGGGCGTGAATTTCTTCGGGCGGGATCAGACCGGCTTGGGGTGGGGCAGGGCGAGTACGTGGTTGCTTGCTAGGCACCAGAGACGTTTACTATGGCGTGACGCGGGATGCAATCTAGGCCAAGGCGGTTGGCAGCGCTTGAAGCATTTTGGCGGCAAAGCCGCGTTTCATCGCCAACGCGTTGAGGACAACGCGTTCCACCTTCAAGCGTCGCCAAAGGTGGATCGGCTTCTCCCCTGGCTCGCCGTAGCCTCGGCGAAGGCGGCTGAAGACGATGCGAAGAACTCGCCGCAGGCGCAGTATTCTTGAGCGTTGCGCCGGTTGCGCCTAAGCGCAACGCAATCTCCGAGAGCTACAGCGCGGCAAAAGCAACCTTATCCTGCGCCGCTGATGCCAACAGAGCCCAAGCAGACCGAGCAGCCCACCCGCGACCGTCGTTGGCTCAGGGACCCCAACCAGTTGGATATTATCGATGATGGTCTGGAGATTGTTGCCCATTGACGTCCCACCGGTGAAAACCATGCGCAAGGTGACATTTGCCTGGGTATCAACGGCCGAAGGGACGACTAAAGTTATGATTTGTACCCCGGCTGTTGGTATGAACGACGAGGGGCCCCCGATGAAATTTACTCCATCAGTGCTGTAGAAAAGCTGTACATTGTTGAAGCCGTTGCCAGCCGTATTAACCGCAAAGCTCAAGGACATGTTCGCAAAAAAAGTCCCATTGAAGGCAAACTGAATATAACTGCCATTATCCACCGGGGTTGTTCTAAAACCGACCGCCAGACCCGGATTGGCGGTGTCGATATCACCAGCAGTTCTATTAAGCAAAAACCCGGCAACGGCTGCGAAATTCGTGGCATTGGTCGTGATTGTCGTAAGCACCAATCCGCCGCCTGGATTAAAATCCGGCGCACCGACAACATCGGACGTAAAATCCGGGGGGCCGCCTAAGGTTGCGTCTTCAAAATTAAAATAAACCAGTACGTTCTGCGCATTCGCTTTTGGGGCGAGAGCAGCCATGAGCAGCAACGCGCCCGCCACAACTAAGACCAAACGAAACCGTAAAGCGCGCGGCCGACGTGTCTTAAATTTTCGCATGTTTTCTCCCAAGGCTCGAAGAATTACGCTCCTTGTAACAATTCCCACCGGAGTGGCAAGACATTTTTATCAGATTTTGTTGGGGGCTGTAGCCGCCTCGCCCTGTCGAGGCGGTCAGCATCGGTTGCCATTGGAGCACGGCGACAGAGCGCCGCGGCTACAGCGATTTTTCCGGGTCGCGTAAAACAACCTCACGAACCAAATCGCGGAGATGCGATTCCGCGTCCGCTGCGGAGAACGGCTCGCTGCTGATAAATATTACTTCCATGACCTGCTGTCCCAAATGCCGGCGTCCTTCCAGCACCGCGCCCAAGCGTTCGGCGCGTGTCCATGAGGAAGGACTTCCAGACATCATCCGGCTCGCGTCTGTGCGCTGCGATGGCGTGGAAGGTCCCGAAGCACGATCTTCCGATAGACAATAAAATGCGTGCGCCGTCTGCGGCGCGGAATTTTCGAACGCGCGCTGAAATTCAAAATGACGAAACGGCAGTTCAAACGAACCGCTCGCCGGATAATTGCGCACCCCATCGTCTGCCACCTGGCTCCAGCCGCTGGCAGGCAAACAAACATCCGGCCGATGCAAGTTCGCCAGAAGCGCGCTGTTTTTGCCCGGTTCCCAGCGAAAAACGTATAGATGACAGGAAATCGCATTCTGCCTCGAGCGGTTCAGGGGCGTCGCGAAGGTTTTCGGCTCGCGAGCGTCTTCGGACTCCGGCGGCGACGTGATTGTCCAAGCCGCTGCCTGACCCTTGTCGAAACGCAGGACACTGCGAATTTCTTGGTCGATCTTTAGTTTATGAAAGTTGGGCGCCTGTTCGGGCCATTGCACACCCCAACGTATGCGGCTGACAAGAGTCGTTTCGTGAGCGCGATACCATGCCGAGGTCCCAATCTCTACAAAGAAGAGCCAGCATAGAGCAAGACCAACATAGCCAGCAGGAAACTGTAGAGGCAGCCGTGTCGGCTGCAATTTCGCTCTCGCACGCGACACGCCTGCCACCGCAGGATCTGACAGTTTTTTATGACCGAGCAAATACGCGAGGACCATCGTGCCCGCGAAAACGAGAGCGACGATGGCGTAGCCGGCAATATCGTGCCAGCGAGTGACCTCCGAAACATTTTCCATGGCTGCGACACGGACCAGAAAAACTGCGCGCAGAAGATTCGCGAAAAGCGCGATGGCAACCGCGCCCGCGATGAGCAACACGCGGCGCCAGACTGAAAGCCGTTTCAGTTCGCCGAAGAGTAAGCCGATCATCAGTGACGTTTGCAACGAACGGATGCCGCTGCACGCTTCGTTTACGCCTACGAGCCCGGTGCTCACGCGAATAAGGTTACCCTCGACTTGCGCAGGAATTCCAAGGAGCATTGCTGTTTCCGCGGCGACGCGAGCGACCATGCGCATCAGGCCCTGGATAACTGGAGTTTCCACGGCCGTTACCCACGGCACTGCGACGAAAATAAACGCGACCGGGAACGCGAAATGTCGAAGCCACCGTCTGCCGCCTGCGTACCATATTAACAATAGCGTCAGCGTTACGACCGCGGCCGCGTGAATCCAAGCGATCGGTCGCCACTCTGGGTTCGCAATTTCAAAGAGACGCACGGGCAGCAACGAAAGAAGAGCGGGAATTGCGAGCAATGCGGCAATTGTTTGTCTTTTTCGGATTTCGGATTTCGGATTTCGAATTTCGACTTGCGGCCGATCCTGCCAGCGAAGCCAGAAAAGGTAGACGGCAAAAAATGGTACGAACCAGCCGAAGTTGTACTGTTCGTTGACCGACCATTCGCCGCTGAGCTGTCGCCAAAGTACAGACCAGAGAACGGCTAAAAACAAAATACCCAGCGCAAGGCCGGCCGAAAAATGCCTGCCGGACAATGGCGAAACGTCAGTGGCTTTCTGTGGAGTTGCCAGATTTTGCACCGACGCACAGCTTACCAAATTTGCGCGCGAAGCGAACCTGGAATTCTCCGACTACTCTTGGACAGGCCATCCCTGACCATGCCTTGACTGCGTGTACTGCAGTGTGGGATAATCCCACTATGACCTTAACAGCAGACAATAAGAAACGCGTGGTGCTTCCCGGTGCGGCGCCGGGCGACGTGTTCGTATGCGAACGAAAAGGGCCTGAATTCGTGCTTAGGCGAGTGCATCGTGCTGCGCCGCCAAAGAAACGAACAAAGGCCGAGGTTCTTAAGGCGATACGAAACTGGAAAAGCGTCCCGAAGATTCGCTGGGAGGAGCTGCGGAAGATTACGCGGGAACCATGATTTTGTTGGACACGAACGTCATTATTGATGCGCACCGCGGGGCTGGCAACGACCGCCTTCGTGCCATGAACCTGATTTCGTTAGCGGTTACCGGCAGCGGCGCAGCAATAAACTGCGTTACACTGGCTGAATTATACGCGGGCCCGAGGCGCGGCGAAGATATCGAGGAGGATATGCGCCGGGCCGGCGTGGCTATTCTTGATGTTCCAATTGCCACTGCAGCTATTTGTGGTCGCGCCTACAGGCGGTATCGGCTCGCTCGCAGGCGATCGGGCGGAGGCGAAGCGCCCCACTTGCCGTTGCCTGATTTTTTCATCGGTGCGCACGCAGAGCTGATGGGTTGGAAGCTGGCCACGCGGGATGTCGAGCGGTATCGCATTTATTTTCCCGCAGTCGAACTGATCGAGCCCGCGACAGTCTCGTGAGCACGTTTCTCGTGTCTGACGTCTCCAGCTTTTCGACCTGCCAGATTCTCGGGATCCAGTTCTTCAATGGCGATGTCGATCAAGCCGTCGCGTTAATGTCTCGAGATGGAGGAATTCTTGTCGCTCCATCGGGAACTTGTTTCGCGCGATTGCGCGAAGACGAGATGTACCAGCGCGCGCTGGTTGCGGCTGATCTGGCGATTGCTGACAGCGGTTTGATGGTCGTGCTGTGGCGCCTGCTGCGACGTGAGAACGTCCAGCGCATTTCTGGCTTCAAATATCTTAAGCAGCTGCTCAGAAAACTGAAAAGCGAGGGCACCGAAGTTTTTTGGATTCTTCCCAGCGAACGCGCGCGGCAAAAGTTAGTCGATTGGTCGCGGCGGGAAACTTTTTTGATCAACATGGACAATTCTTATGTCGCGCCGCAGTATGAATTGGAAATCGAAGATCGAAATCTTCTTGCGTTCGTTGAACAGCATCGCCCGATGCATGTCATCATCGCGGTAGGCAGCGGCGCGCAGGAGAAGCTCGGCTATTATTTGCGCGAAAATTTGTCATATCGGCCGGCGATCCATTGCACCGGAGCCGCGCTTGGGTTCATCACCGGCGACCAGATTGCAATTCCCGATTGGGTGGACCTGCTTTATCTCGGCTGGCTCTGGCGACTAGTTGCGCAGCCGAGCATTTTCATCCCGCGGCTGTCCCGCGCTTTGGAACTGCCATGGTTGATTTGGAAATACGGTGAGATGCTCCCACCGATGCGAACTGAATAACTGGAGCGCTTACCAGTCAGAGTTCGGAGGTCAGAAGTCCATGGTAAGTAGTCCAGTAATCTTTGACACGTGAGTTTTTCCCGCAGATAGTCCGCAACGTCTGGGCAATTTTTTCTTGAACGTGTAATTCGGAACCGCCTTGTCACGGTTTATTCATAACGTTGCCGATTTAATTCGTCGCGTTCTCTTCCTAGCCCGACCGTACGGCAGAACGAAGTTGGGTTTGGTTTTTTTGCTCTCGCTTGCGCAGGCCTTCTTTCAAGTCATCGGCATTACGTCGATCTTCCCATTTTTGGCAATCGCCGCCGATCCCGAACGCATCCGCCGGTCTCATTTCGGCACGCGTTTCTTGGAGCTGTTTCCGCCGATGGAAAATCGGGAACTGCTTCTTGTAGCCGGAGTGATCGCAATCGCTGCGCTCCTCGCATCCAATGTTGTTAATCTCGTGGCCGAGTACGCTCGTACTCGTTATGCGCAAGACTTTGGCCACTGGTTGCGCGTCCGCCTGCTGCGGCGAATGGCATCACAGCCATATACGTATTTCCTTCAGCGCAACTCCGGCGATCTCCTAAAAAAAATAGTTGGCGACGTGACGAATTACACCAGCGAAGTGCTTCTCCCGTTACTGGACAGCTTCGCGCGGGGACTCACCGCGCTCCTTTTGTTGGCCACGCTCTTTTTGGTCCAGCCGGTGATCGCTCTATCGGCGGCAATTGTGCTGGGTGCGTTTTACGTGGTCATCTTTCGGCTTCTCGCGCGGAAACGTCGAGAGGCGAATGAAAACTTAAGAACATCTGTCGGAGGCTCGTATCGGGAAGCCCAACAGATGCTCGGCGGTATTAAACCCGTGAAAGTTCATCGCGTCGAAGAACATTTTCTCAGCCGGTTCGCCAAGCATTCCGCGGTGATGGCGCAGATGTATGCACGGCTGCCCGTTTTCGCCAACAGCGCTCGCTATCTCGTGGAACCGCTCGCTTTCGGCGGTCTGGTTGTGGCTGTATTGCTACTCGCAGCCAGAGGGCGCGATTTCTCCGACATCCTGCCGAACCTCGGCGTGATGGCGCTGGCGGGTTATCGGCTACTGCCTTCGCTCCAATTGCTTTACGGTCAGCTCACTCAGATCAGCTCGATGCGTCACGCGGTGGACGAAGTGTATGATGAATTCGTTGCCGCCGAGACTGACGCGTCGGCGTTGCCGGCACCGAGTAGCGACGCTCTTGCCCCAGCAAGGCCTTTTCGTTGGAATGACGCGATCACTCTGCACGACGTCAGTTTTCGTTATCCCGGCGCATCCCGGCCGGCGCTCGAGGGGCTTTCTCTCACTGTGTCCAAAAATACTTCGCTCGGTGTGATTGGTCCAACTGGTTCAGGGAAATCAACTTTGGTTGACTTGTTGCTTGGCCTCTACCATCCAACGGCAGGCAAGATCCTGATCGATGGTCGGCCGCTTACACCCGCGCTGGTGCCTTCGTGGCAAGCATCGATAGGTTATGTGCCACAGGACATTTTTCTCATCGATGATATCATCGCCCGCAACATTGCGTTTGGCCTGCCGGACGATAAGATCGATCCGGCGCGGTTGCGCGAAGCTTGCACAATGGCGCAGATACTCGACTTCATCGAAGTCGAATTACCTGATGGCTTTGATACGAATGTAGGTGAACGCGGTGTCCGTGTTTCTGGCGGGCAACGCCAGCGCATTGGTCTTGCGCGCGCTCTTTACCATCGTCCGTCATTGTTGGTTCTGGACGAAGCGACCAGCGCACTGGATACGGCCACCGAAGCAAAGCTGCTCGAGGCATTGCGCGCTCTTGCAGGCAAAATCACCATAGTCGTGGCCGCTCACCGACTCAGCGCTGTGGAGAATTGCGATCAATTGGTTAACTTGAGCGAAATGACTGGTGCCCTGAGGGCCAATTACGGTTTGCGTTGAATGGCGGCCGAAATTGAGAATCTATGCCGACAATCTCACGTTATCTCCCAGCACGTCTATCTACAATCAAGCACTGTGATTCTGTGGTCTGCTTGGGAAATGGCAACCTGGTCCCTTCGCGTCTAACGATACGCTCCCGTTGAATCGGGAAGGTGAGACAAAGGATATGTTCTTCCGAAAGATGCTAAGCGCGCTGTTTCCAAAACGCTATCATCCGTATTGGAAACTTCGTAGGCTTATTGAAACGGCTACTAATGGTGTCGTGTTATCGGGCCCTTTCCAAGGACTGTCTTTGCCGCCCAAAGAAACCTTCGACGCGTATTATCCTAAGATTTTGGGTACGTACGAATTGGAGTTACATGCGATTGTTAAAGAAATCATTAGCAGCGATTTTGCCGCTGTCATCAATATTGGCGCCGCAGAGGGTTATTACGCCTGTGGCTTTGCTGCAGCAATACCTTCAGTCCAGGTTACAGCATTCGAAGCAGTGGTGAGGGGACGCTATCTCCTCCAGGGGACAGTTGATAGGAACGGCCTCAGTGGACGCGTAATCGTGAAGGGATTCTGTGACTCAGACGAACTCGATATTTGTTTAAGCGCCGCAAGGGGTTCGGTACTCGTCGTTTGCGACGCAGAGGGTTATGAATACGAACTTTTGGACCCCGAACGTGTTATGCGGTTGGGCAGAGCTGCAATACTAGTCGAAGTGCATGATTTTGCGATGGACGGGCTGTCGGAATTGTTGAAGCAGCGCTTTTCTAAGTCGCACATCATTGAAGAAGTTCACCCTGGTCCCAGAAGGAGGGAGGATTTTCCCATCAAGGTCGCTGGGATGAGGTGGATACCTGACAGGTACTTCAATTCATTTACGAGTGACAACCGACCTCAAGACAATTTCTGGCTATGGATGCTCCCGTCGCAGATGCATTCGCTTGCTGCCGGATGACAAAGCTCATGAAAACGCGAGTTCTGCTCGTTAGTATTGTTCCGCCCCGCAACGACTGCGGTGTGCGCACCGTCATGCACCGGCAATTGGTGGAGCGCTCTTTCTGCTCTTATTTCGCGTTAAAGGGTTTGTACGCCGCTGTCTCGAACGAAGTTCGTAGTGAAAGTATTTCACTTAATCACGCAGATAGTTTCAGCGGCATGGCTTGTGCGGGGGCATTGGTTTGGCAAGAAGCGTCTCACGGCCAAGTGGCACCGTAGTAAGCAGCGCCGCAGCGGAGAATTTAGAGTCGATAGCAAATGAAACGCATTTTATCCAAGCTGGTTCACACTGCATCGCCGGAAGTCTGCATGGACGTGGCGGCGTGGGCGAACGAACGCGGTTGCTTGGTGAAACTGCTGCATCCGCCGGTGATTGACGAGGTCAGACCTTACGTGAACGACGATCGTGTTGCTCGAGAGGAATTCGCAACACATCGCGCCGCCTTGGAGCGGGCCCAGACGCTAGTTACGATTGAGAGGGCGACGATTCGAGCTGCAGTCGGCTTTGTTGAACTGCCCGACGGACAGATTTGCTACGAAGGCAATTGGTGGTTGCCATATTTAAAAGATCATCCCGCCTATAAACGGCGCTTCGCGCTGACACGGCGACGATTAAATGACAACGTTTATTCGTTGCTTTCCTTATGGTCGTCGGAATTTTACCATTGGTTTCATGACGTGTTGCCGCGCTTGGAAACGGCGTTGCCGCACCTTCCTACAGACACAAAATTCCTTATCAACTCAAATCCAAAGGCATGGCAGCTCGACTCCCTTATGGCTTTCGGGATTGGACCCGATCGGCTGGAGATTCAGCCCGATGGCACGCACACGCGCGTAGAAAAGCTCTGGTTTGCCACGCCTGTTGGTCATAGCAGCCTTGGGTCTGGAGTGGTTATACGAAGAGTGGTTGATCGGCTGGTAAGCTATTTCGGCGCCAACTCGGAGGACAATCCGCGACGTTGTTATGTTTCTCGGGCCAAAGCTGCTTTCCGACGAATTATAAACGAAACCGAAATCACTCCTTTACTTGAGGCGCACGGCTTTGAAGTAGTGCTATGCGAAGATTTATCCTTGGCGGATCAGGTGAGGTTGTTTGCCAAAACGGCGGCAATTATTGGCGTTCACGGGGCAGGGTTGACCAATCTCATGTATTGCAAACCGAACTCCTTTGTGGGAGAGATTCGCATCAACGGCGTTCCCCCCGCTTATCTGGTGATGGCGCGCCAGTTGGGTATGCGCTTCAGTCGATTCGAAGCCAGTACGGTGGCGATTAAGCGAGGCCAAGTTGACATGCGGGTTGACACAGCAGCTTTTAGAGAGTGGATCTGTCACTATTTGAATCCTCTCAAACAGGCGGCTTCCAGGCCGGATGAAAAAACGAGCACGTTCGCTTCATAATGGATACGGAAGATTTTTTTCGAGCTATAAGTCCTCTGGTGCAGGACGATCGACAGAATTCCTCCCCGCGTGTCCAAATTCTTCGGCGGATGAGAACCTTGCTACGCGAAGATCCATGTCCCGATGTGGCTGGCATGGCTTCTCTCAAGAAATTGAAGCTGCTCAATCTGGCGGCCGGCTGTCTTCCGGAGAATGGAAAGGAGTGCTACCTGGAAGTCGGTTCATTCCAGGGCAAGAGTTTGGTTGCAGCTCTTGCTGGTAATTCACACGTCCGCGCTGTGGCTTGCGATAATTTCACCCTTTTTGATGATCCCAATTCGCCAAAAAACTTCGATATTCTGAAGCAAAACTTAGCCAGCTACCGGCTTTCCGAGCGTGTCCAGTTCTTTGACTGCGATTTTCGGGAATTGCTCACTAGTTGGAACGTCCGTCAACTGCCCAGAGTTGGAGTTTACTTCTATGACGGCGCGCACGACGAGGAAAGCCAGTTTCTTGGCGTACGAATGGCCGAGGACCTGCTGGCAGATAACGCGGTGGTGATTGTCGATGACTGGCGACATGCCAAAGACTCGGAATCATATGCGGAAGCTGGGACGAAGCGAGCCATTAGCGACTCGCCCAATGAATGGTCAATCAGGCATGTTTTGCCTGCGCGTTATAATGGCGACCTGGAGCTGTGGTGGAATGGTGTGGGCGTGCTCAGATTCAAAAGAGTTCAGCCGATGCCTGACCAGATGATGTGAGCCGTCGTCTCATTTAAATGAAGTCACCTTACATG
>QHOK01000120.1 GCA_003218755.1 Verrucomicrobiota bacterium | reverse complement strand
GGATCGTCCAATCCGCCATAACTTCTGCTCCAATCTTTGTCCCACGAGCTCCTGCGGTTCGGCACCGGATTGTTTCCGCTCGGCTTCTCGCCGATCCAAAAGACAGTTGTCACAATATTTCTCTTCCACGGATATCGCTCTCCTGTGGCTGAGGCACCGTGCTCAGTGTTTAAACAACCCGCGACGATCGCTGCCAGCGCACCGATCGACAGGATCGATATTGCTTTCATCATATGCTTCCTTGTTCATAAGGAAGCGGGTGTTTATCGAGTCAAGCCCTATAATCGGTGGATCCCCTTCGCGTCAAAGGATCGAGCAGCTCCACGAGGCGCGCCTCGTAAGAATCACACATGGGGGATTCGCCATTTGGCTGGACCCATTCGGGATGTTGAATCCGTAGGTCGTCGTGAATCTGTCGCTGGAGCTCGGTGTAGGTGTGGATTTGGGGAGACGTGGCAATTGGATTGGTGAAAGATTCAAGTGTGACGCGCGACGGCTTGTCTAACGTACCGCGTCGATGAGTGCGCTCTGGTCGGAGACCAACGAATTTCATAAACGGCCTTTCTATTTGGGGTTGACTGCTCCAGATTCGCGCGGAACGGGGAATCACCCTCACGAGGCGCTTTGAACAGCCGCCTCGCTTTGGTCGACTCGGGGCTCCAGTTGAATCTGGAGATCGCGCTAAGCGGTGCCTCAGCGAAGGTTAAGCCCCCCAACCGGCTTTTCGGCCCGGCCGAAAGTGCGTTGAGACGTCGGATGACGTAATCGAAGACGACTTTATCAGCACTCCCGACAGCCGTATATGGGACTTTAGTCCTATGCGTTTAGGA
Source organism: Verrucomicrobiota bacterium (assembly GCA_003218755.1). GTDB lineage: Bacteria > Verrucomicrobiota > Verrucomicrobiia > Chthoniobacterales > UBA10450 > Udaeobacter. The sequence goes on along the minus strand of QHOK01000120.1, from coordinate 1,962 downwards.
GCCGCAAAGACGGCAAGGGAATCGGCGAAATCGCCGGATGATTCGTCGTTGGTGCCGACGAGAAGCCGACGGCGTTTCTCGAACTCGAATTGATCGCGCGCGCTCCGACTCGCAGCGTAAAAAGACGGCCTGCCGGTCGGTCCTACTATTAAACGGGGCTCATTCCAGAGGCTATCCTAAAGACGCTGCCCTCAGACAAGTTAACGCCGACGCGGAATTCGTTCCCAAGCTGACGCTAGACGGGGGATCCGAAGGAGACAGAGAAGCCAGAAGATTTTTCGCCGGGGCCCACCGCGGCTTCGATTGTGCGGCGTTCTCCGTGATCCACGCCGCCGAATCTACGGCCGCGAAGGTTACATCTCCGCGATCACCATGGCAGGTTCGACCTTCGTCTTGCCTTTCCGCCTGCGCTCCTCTGCTAAAGAGAGACCAACATCAACTTCCTTCTTAACCTCACCATCCCTGTTGCGCCGCACATGACGCCGGTTGTTTCTACGTCGCTTGATCACGTTGGCAGCGAAGGGGAGAGATTCAAGGTGCGCTGCAAGTCGGCTGGTCATCAGGGAAAACGAAATCCAGGTAACTGTGCCGGAGATAATGCCGCCTAAGATGGGAACTATCCTCAAAAGATACCGGGCAAAAGAGTCTTCGGTGAGCTTGATCCCGATCCGCTTAGCTACTTCGCGAGCGAGGTGGTAGAGTCCCCATTTGGTGAGCGTTTCACGAGGAAGGCGCTTGAGAACCTGAGCGCTAGCGCGCTCGGCTATGTCGCCAAGCACCTTGGCGGCTGACTCAGCGCCAAGCATAGCTCCAACGAAAACAGTCAGGATCAAAAGAGTCTCCTCGTCGAGTTCGCTGTCTTCGCTGAATAGCTCAGGCCAGCCGTAGAGATACGCAAGCTTCTGAAGGATAACGAGAACATGCCAAAAAGACTGGGTCAAATCCGCTGGGACTGTGCCTGCAATCCACCAACCGCCCGGGAGTCCGGATGCGAATGATACACTGCTGACGCCTGCTCTATGCCATTTGATTCTTGCGGTGGCGATACGCCGGATGGTGTTCTTGCTGACGCCTGCCTTCGCAGGGGAGGTGTCAATGGCGGATTGCAAAACTTTTTCGGTAACGTGCTTCGATAGCGCCCTCCGAAGAAATGCCTTGCGATCAACTTTAACACCCGGCAACGCAAGTGCAGTGCGAAGAACAGAATTCCAGACATCTTCAGGTCTGCGGTCCGGTGATAATTCCTCACTATTAGTCGAGGGTGTTTTAGGCCTAACGTTAACTTTGTCGATAGTGAGCGGCTGATGCTGCTGGCCATTCTTTTTGATATGTATAGTCATAGGATTACATGTTGCTGTCTGACGAGATTAAGATCAGATGCCGGACGCCGTAGGTTGGCGTCGGGCGGTGGTTGTTTTCATGAGTGTGTTTGTCTTTCGTTTTTCGTTCATAATTCTTGTCCCTTCCGTTAAACTTTTGTCTCCTAAATATAACAATTCAATAATCCGTTTGGCAGCCTCTGTTATGCCATTCACCCTTCGATAGGCCCATAACGCCTTTGGAGAGTTTTCTCCCCATGTCATACGCTCTTCTGGCGGGCCGACCATAAACGGTAGTACACAATATCGAGCGCGCTTCTTTTGCGCCAAGTATGAAACTTTTGATTGTGTATTTCATTCTGCCTACTTAGTTGGGATAAGGGCTGAAGATAAGTTGAAACGTCGGATGACGTAATCGAAGACGATTTTACCAGCACTCCCGACCCGCCGTATATGGGACCTTAGTCCTATGCGTTTAGGAGCCGCAAAGACGGCAAGGGAGTCAGCGAAATCGCCGGCTGAACCAGCGACAATTTGTCGAGCTTTATTTTACGCGCGGGGTCGCAACCTTTCATCATCGCGCGGACGGCACATACGTCGCTCCGCACTATCAGACAAATCCAAATCACAATCCGTACGACAA
>QHOK01000016.1 GCA_003218755.1 Verrucomicrobiota bacterium | reverse complement strand
CCTCGAAGCGATCCGGCAGTTGACGGCGCCGCCAGAAAATCCTCGGCGTGAAATCGGATTTCGTGTGCGCGAGAAAACCCCGCGGTATCGGGCGCGTACACGCGCATGATCGCCTGGACGATTTACATCACTTTCGCGGGCGCGGTGCTGCTGCTTCTTTTGCCGCGCGCCTTTGCGCGTTGGATCGCGCTGCTTGCAACAATTGCAGGATTGGCCCTGGGTCTGATCGCATTAGTTCGCACGCCAGTTGCCGACCTTGCGCACTTCACAACAATCGTGCGCGTGCCGTGGGTGCCCGGCTTGGGCATGAATTACCATCTGGCAATCGACGGCGTCAGCCTCACGATGGTCCTTGTCACGGGTCTTTCCTCGGTGAGCACCGTTTTATTTTCCTGGGACGTCGAACATCGGCAGAACGAATTTTTCTTCTGGTTACTGCTCGTGGTGGCTGGCTGCTACGGAGTTTTTCTGAGCGCCGATTTGTTTTTGTTCTTCGCGTTCTACGAGCTGGTGATCGTGCCGAAGTATTTTCTTATCGCCGTCTTCGGGTCCACCAACAAGGAATACGGGGCGATGAAGCTCACGCTCTACTCGTTCTTTGGCGGCATGCTAGTATTCATCGGGATTCTTAGCGCATACGTAACTGCCGGATCGCTGGATCTGAATCAGCTGTCCCAATTCCAATTTTCGCCACAACTGCAATCGTGGGCGTTTCCTGTGTTGTTTCTCGGCTTTGCTGTGCTCGCCGGAATCTGGCCGCTCCATACTTGGGCGCCGACGGGTCATGTCGCCGCGCCTACGGCGGGCTCGATGCTTCTCGCCGGGATTGTGATGAAACTCGGCTCTTACGCAGGACTCCGCGTGGCGATGAATCTTTTTCCACAAGGCTTCCAGATGTGGAGCAAATGGATCGTCTTTCTGGCGGTCGTTGGAATTGTTTACGCCGCGGCGGTGGCGCTTCGCCAACGTGATCTGAAATTTGTCATCGGTTATTCGAGCGTCAGTCATATGGGTTTTGTTTTGCTCGGGCTTGCCGCGGCAACGGCGCTGAGCGTTTCAGGGGCAGTATTGCAGATGTTTTCGCACGGCGTGATCGCGGCTCTTTTGTTTGCCGTCGCAGGGCGCATGATCTATCGCCGCACACATACTCGCGAACTCGACGAGCTCGCTGGTATGAATCTGAACCGTGCTCTGCCATTTGCCGCGTTCACTTTTGTCATCGCGTCAGCAGCGTCGATGGGCATACCGGGTTTCAGCGGATTCGCGGCCGAGATCACAATTCTCATTGGCGCATGGAGAACTTATCCGCTCGCTGTCTGGATCACAGGGGCGGGCATGGTGCTCGTTGCTGCATTCACGTTACGCGCCTTAAAGCAATCGTTCTTCGGCGAGGCAGAGCCAAGCGTCCAGTTGCAGGAAGGTCGTGTAGCCCTCGATCCAGATTGGAATGAACAACAAAGCATCACAGCCGCGGAAAAATGCGGCGCTTGCCTGCTCATGTTCACAACGGTCGCAGTCGGGCTTTATCCAAAATTGTTGCTCGATCGCATAATGCCGGCAGTGGAGGCGATGAGATTTCTGAAATGAAATCCGCTGATTTAACAATGTCTTATCTCGAACTGCTGAAGCTCGCCTCGCCTGAGACAATCGTAGTCATAACGGCGCTTGCGGTCCTTGCGATCGGGCTTGTGACCGGGCGCGCGAAGTCGACCGCAACAGTCTCCACGGCGAAGCCCACTCAAAGTGCGAATGAGACGTCCACCGCTACGGGGATTTGTTCCGCTGTTGCCGTGCTCGGGCTCGCAATCGCGATCGGCACAGTCCTGATGTTGCCGCGCAACGCGACCCTGTTTGGCGGCATGCTTGTGATCACACCGCTCACATCACTGTTCAAAATCATTTGCATGGCGCTGGCCTTTTTCACAATTCTGCTGACGAAGTCAGAAAAGTCGCTGCGTCATCCGGGCGAATATCTGGCGCTCGTTCTGTTCGCAACAGTCGGCCTGATGCTGCTCGTCGGCAGCGAGGAACTACTGATGATTTTTATCGGGCTCGAACTGCTCGGCTTGTCGCTTTATGTGATGACCGCATTCGACAAGACGGATGTGCGTTCGGCGGAAGCGGGCTTGAAATATTTCCTGTTCGGCAGCACGTCCAGCGCTTTCACACTTTTCGGAATCAGCTTGATCTACGGCATGTCGGGCACAACCAGTCTTGCGGCGATTTCGGATAAACTGACCGGCGTATCAATCCAGGCGCTGCTGGCCGTAGGGATTGTCATGACGCTGATCGGTTTCGCGTTCAAAATAGCCGCTGCACCGTTTCACCTCTGGGCGCCCGATGCGTACCAGGGCGCGCCTGTTCCCAGCGCAGCATTCATTGCCTCAGCCTCGAAGGTCGGGTCGTTTGTGGTGCTGGGGAAAATAGTGCTGGTCGGATTTTCTTCCCTCCACGGCAGCGCCGCGTGGCATGCGATGGTTGCAGGTTGGTCGCCCGTGCTCGCCGCCCTGGCAGCATTATCAATATTGGTCGGCAATCTCGTCGCCCTAGCGCAATCAAACGTGCGCAGACTGCTTGCCTACTCCGCAGTGGCGCATGCTGGATACACACTCATTGGACTGATCGCGGGGGATCGTGACGGATTTTCCGCCGCATTGTTCTACGCCACCATCTATGCCATCACACTGGTCGGTGCATTCGGCGTGGTTGCCATGGTGCGGCGCGAAACGGGTGGTGACGATTTCTCAAACTTTGCCGGATTGGCTTCCAGATCGCCCCTGCTTGCGGGATGCATGTCCGTCTTCATGTTGTCACTGGGAGGCATACCGCCGCTCGCCGGATTTTTTGGAAAATTTTATCTGTTCAGTGTTGCGCTTCGCGCCGGTGCAAACCACGGCTTGCTCTGGCTCGTCGCGGTTGCGCTTCTCGGCAGCTTCATCTCACTTTACTATTACCTGATGGTACTGAAGGCGATTTTCGTTGATGAACCTGCGCTCGCCGCCGCGCGAGATGTCAGTGTCGTCCCGCCCGCTCTGCTGCCGCGAGCCACGGTAGCTGTGCTTGCTGCGGCAGTTCTTTTGCTGGGCATAACACCGGAGATCCTGGCAGCGCGGATCCTTGCCGCTGTACCTTAAAGAAATTTTCGGCAAAACGCGATTAACGCTTGACTGCCGCGGTAAAAGTTTTGCATCAAAAGCAAGTAGCCCCGATTGCAAAAATTGGTGAAGCGAAGATGGGCAGCATCAGCCAGTTCATTGATCGCCACTTCCGGCATTTCAACGCCGCGGTCTTAAAAGACGCTGCCGATGCCTACATGATTCGCCAGGACAAAGTCCATGCCATCACCTGCACCGGAGCGAATCTGGAGGAAGATCTTTTTAATCTGGTCGCGCGCAGCCAGTATGTTCGCCTACCGAATTATCGAGAGCTAAGTCCGCAACACGAAGAAGAGCTGCTCCATCGTCATCTGAATCGGGTCACCGACACGTGCATCCCGGAAGAGGAAGCCATTCGCCGGATCGAAAGAGTGGTGATCGAGGAATGGGTCGCCGCTGCGCAGAAAAAGGAGCGCGGCTTTCCACACGAATTCCTTTTCAAAATCCTGAAGGAATGCCGGCTCAAAAAGTTTTACGAGATCGACCCGGGCGACAGTTGGATGATCGCCGCCGCGCACAAGGATCTTCCAATGTTCGTGCCTGGCTGGGAAGATTCCACCTTGGGAAATATTTATGCTGCGCGTTGCATCACTGGAGCAATTAGCGACGTGCACACGGTTCGCTCCGGCATTGAATACATGATCGCGCTCGCAGAGTGGTATCGCAGCGTGTCCCGGGATTCCTCCATCGGCTTTTTCCAAATCGGCGGCGGCATTGCAGGCGATTTCCCCATTTGTGTTGTTCCTATGTTGAACCAGGACGTCGTCCGTGAGCTCGTGCCGGAGTGGGGTTATTTCTGCCAGATCAGCGACTCCACAACCAGCTTCGGATCGTACTCTGGCGCAGTACCCAACGAGAAGATCACGTGGGGAAAACTCAACGTCGATACCCCGAAGTACATTATCGAGTCGGACGCAACGATTGTGGCGCCCCTCATTTTTGCCAAGGTTCTGGGCTGGTGACGATTCTCTGCAGTGTTCGTTATTGCCAGTGCCCGGGAACCCATACCCAGCCGCCATAACGAGGCACCCAATGGCCTTCCACCCAAACTGCGCCTGGTCTTTGGCGGACTACCCACGTTCCAGGCACCCACACATAGGTGGTTCCGGTCCATCGCCAATAACCGCTTGTCCAGACGTATCCTGGTCCAGGTGCCACCGTCTGAGTTTCAACGCGAACTGGAGGCGGCGCTCGGGTCACCACGACCTCCCGACCTGGCCCCGTGGTCGTTACTTCCTGTGTCGTCGTTGTCGTCGTCACTGTGGTTGGTTCCTCCGCACAACCAACCAAAGCTAAAACCATCAGCATCGACAGATAAGAGCTTGTTCTCATGTTACCCTCCGTTACGGATTCGTTTTGCGGCGACCCGTCGGCTTTATCATAAGTGAAAACGCCAGTTCGCTCGGTAGCCAAACAAGGATTTCGAACCGATGATGCGGAATGCTTTACGTCGTCGCCACGCCGATCGGCAACCTGGGTGATATAACGTTGCGTGCCATTGAGGCATTGAAATCAGCTGATGTGATCGCGGCTGAAGATACCCGGCATTCCGGCATTTTGCTCAAGCGCCTCGGAATCAAAAAGCCCTTCATCAGTTATCACCAGCACAATGAAGCGGCCCGCACGACGGAACTCGTCGAACGCCTCGGGCGCGGCGAAAACGTTGCGCTAATTACGGACGCAGGAACACCTGGACTGTCTGACCCTGGGTTGCGCCTCATCCGCGAATGCATCAAGCGCGAACTCCCGTTTACGATCATCCCCGGGCCATCATCGATCCTGACCGCTCTTCTCGGTTCCGGTTTTTCGACTGAGAAATTTTGTTGCCGTGGATTTCTTCCGGTTAAGGCCGGACAGCGCGAGCGCCAGTTGCGAGAAACGGCCGAACGGGAGGACACGACGATTTTTTTCGAATCGCCTTATCGATTAACAAAAACACTCGCCGCCTGCATTGATATCATGCCGGAGCGGCAACTTTGCGTCGCACGAGAGCTGACAAAAAAATTCGAGGAATTCCGCCGCGGCGCTGCGAGCGAGCTTCTTGCACATTATCAGGCCCATCCACCGAAGGGCGAGATCGTGCTGGTGATCTCTGGTTCGTAGCCGTTTCGCCGGTTTGTTGGACGCGACCTGGCGAAGTTCGCTCCGTCCGCAGAACGTAGCAGCAGCGACTTCCGGCGAATAAACAAAGCGCAACCGCCGTCAAACCCTGGCACTCAAATCAGCGCGTCCGAGTTGGAAAACAATGCGATCCGAGATTGTCTTTGACGAAAGTCTCAAAAGTTCTTGCAGTCTCGATGGGTTTGCCGTCTCCCTGGTGCTTCCTGGGGGGACGGCTTGCCGGGCTCCGAAAGGTTTCGCGCGCAAACAGTTGGCGGCCTGCGATTATGATGTCATGACCCGCCTGCCCTGGTTGCTCAAGCCTTTACTCGCGGGACTGACAGTGACGCTGCTGCAACTTGCAATGGCGGTAGGCCTGCTCGCCCCCGAAGAATCCCTCTCAGAGCGCTACTCCGCGCTGGTCCAGCACGACAGCTATTGGTTCATGAACATTATCGATCGCGGATACCAGACCATCGTCCCGCCGATCGATCACAAGGTTATGGAAGTGTCGAATGTCGCATTTTTCCCTGCGTATCCCGCGATCGCCGGGCTATTCCGCTACGGGTTTAAGATTGACAGCAGCACCGCACTCCTGATCACCGCGCAGCTCGCTGCTTCGGGTTTTTGGTGTTACTTTTTCTTGTTTTGTAAGCGCTGGAATGTTTCGCCTGCGCTTCAGATTTGCGGCGCATTACTAATCGCCGCCCATCCAGCAGCGTTCTTTCTGGTCGCCGGTTATTCCGAATCGCTATTTTTGATGGCGCTGCTTGGCTTCATCTACTGGAGCACGATGGAGGGGAGATCCGCAAAGATCTGGGCCGCGCTTCACGGGATAGTGATGTCGGCAACGCGAATTGCTGGAATCGTGTGTGCAGCTTTTCCTTTGGTGTGCTCGGTATTTCAAACGGGATGGCGCGGTTTGCTTGAGCCGCGAAGGTGGCTTCGCGAACACTGGAGAGCGATCAGTATTACGATTGTCGCGGCGTGCGGCGCCATCGGATTCTTCGTCTACTCTCAACTCCGCTGGGGCCAGGGGGACATTTACATGCTTACGCAGGCAGCCGGCTGGGGGATTGTTCCCGATCATTTGGCGGTGTTTAAGCCTGGCAGTTATCGCTGGCTCGTTCCAGCTCTGAATAATCCAACGGAAGCGAGCCAAATATCGATGACGTTGGGCGCTCTGCTTCTAGTCGGTGTGGCGCTTTGCGAACTGCTTCCCGCGATTCGACGGCGGGCCGGCTTACCAATGCGAGCTGGGATCTATTTCTGCGCTGCTGCAATCTATTACATATCGGTCAGCGGAGTCGCCTGCGTCGATATGGAAAGCATGCTCCGCTACGAGTTTTGCGTGCACGCTTTGATCGTGCTGGCCTTTTTGAATTTTCTGCGTCAATTTCGCACACCGCCGATGTTTGTGCGGGCATTCGGCATCACGGCAGTAGCGTTGCTCAGCGCTGCTGGGTTATGCGTACAGGGGTGGTACGTTTGGAATTTCACACGGGGCAATTGGGTTGCGTAGCAGAAGATGAAAACAAAAGTCGCCATTATCGGTGCGGGACCGGCAGGTCTGACTGCGGGCTATCTTCTTTCGAAAGAGGCGGTAGATGTCCTTGTCTTGGAAGCCGATCCTGTTTACGTCGGCGGCATTTCTCGCACCGTCACCTACAAAGGTTTTCATTTTGACATTGGCGGCCACCGTTTCTTTTCCAAATCAAAAGCAGTGGAGGATTTTTGGACGGAGATTTTGCCGAACGACATGCTCGGGCGGCCACGTTCGTCGCGCATTTTTTACGGCGGCAAATTTTATTCCTACCCGCTCAAGCCGTTTGAAGCGCTCATCAAGCTGGGTCTCTTCAAATCGACGCTCTGTGTGCTTTCCTGGTTAAAAGCGCGTCTTTTTCCGGTGCGGAATCCACGGAATTTCCAAGAGTGGGTAAGCAATCAATTCGGCAAACGGCTCTTCAATACATTCTTCAAAAGCTACACCGAAAAAGTCTGGGGGATGAGTTGCAAGGAAATTTCCGCCGACTGGGCCGCGCAACGGATCAGAGGACTTTCGCTGGGCAGCGCGATCAAGAACGCGCTCATTCCGCAGCGGTACAATGGCGATCGCAGTAAAGTCATCAAGACGCTGATAAATTCGTTTCGTTACCCGCGCCGCGGGCCGGGCATGATGTGGGAGGCATGCGCAGAAAAGATGAAGGCGTTGGGCGGCAGGCTTGAGATGGGCTGCAGAGTGACTCGGTGTTCTTACGACGAAACGTCCGGCAATTGGATGGTTGAATACAAAGATCAACTCGGCGGGTTGCAGACGATTGAAGCGGAACACGTCATTTCATCTGCGCCGATGCGCGCGCTGGTTTGTGGGTTATCGCCTGCTGTGAGCGAGCGAACGAAACGCGCAGCCGAAAGCCTCAAGTACCGCGATTTCCTCACTGTGATGTTGATCTTGAAAGATCGACAGATGTTTGATGACAACTGGATCTACATTCACGATCCGAGCGTCAAAGTGGGTCGTGTGCAGAACTTCCGTTCCTGGTCGCCGGAGATGGTTCCCGAATCGGATAAGGTCTGCTACGGCCTCGAATATTTCTGCTTCGAACACGACGGTCTGTGGGATTCGAGCGACAGTGATTTGATTGAACTCGCCAAACGCGAACTGATTCAGATCGGTCTAGCTAAGGAAGGCGACCTTGTTGATGGCTGCGTCGTTCGCCAGAAGAAAGCGTATCCAGTTTACGACGACGACTACGTGCGGCATGTCGCTACGATCCGGCACGAACTGGAGACGAGCTATCCGAACCTGCACCTCGTCGGACGCAACGGCATGCACAAATACAACAATCAGGACCACGCCATGATGACGGCGATGTTGTGCGTCGAAAACATTCTCGCCGACACGAAGCTTTACGATCTCTGGCAGGTCAACAGCGACGCCGAGTATCACGAAGCCGGTCCGGCCGCGTCTGAGCAAACCAGCGGCAGCTCATTACGTCTCGTCCCTACTCGCGTCGTCGCCGCGCCGGAACTCGCGCCCGAAGCTTAACTCGCCGTCTCGTGCTGTAGCGTCCGCTGTCCTCAGCGGACACTGGGATGCACTGTCGCCGGCGACCCGCGTTACGTGCGCTGAGGACAGCGCACACTACAGCCGTGAAGGATGAGAAGTCGAGGATTCAACGAAATTAAGGGCGAATCTCGACCGTTGTTCCGTCCGGCGTAACTCGCCAAAGCTCTTCGATCTCTTCGTCTGTTAGCGCGATGCAACCGGCAGTCCAATCATTCAAACGGTGGAACGCTCCGATCCAGCCGCGCCCGTTTTGGATTCCATGAATCATGATGTCGAATCCGGCTGGAACACCGCGCTCCGCAGCTCGTGTCTTATCCTCATCGGACGGATATGAAACGTGTAGCGCGAGGTGAAAGTTGCTCTGTGGATTGCGACCATCGATTTTGTAAACGCCTTCAGGTGTCTTGTAATCTCCTTCCTGTTGCTTTGCACCGACAGGACTGCGACCGAGCGCGACACGATAGCTTTTCAGCGTTTTGCCATTCGCGAGGACCGACAATTTCCGAGCTGATTTTTCAATGACGATCCGATCGATCGTTGTTCCGGTCGGTAGCGGGTTCGAAATGTGATGAGCATAAACCCAGGTGAAAAAGAACACCGTCGAGAGTGCGACAACTACGATAATTACTCTGCGGGTCATTAATCCGTCCCGGCCTCTGTCATTCCGAGCGAAGTCGAGGAATCTCTGACTATTCTTCTTCGAATTCTTCCACGGGCGGGCAGGAACAGAACAAATGCCGATCGCCATACACGTTGTCGATGCGAGCGACAGCTGGCCAGAACTTGTGTTCGCGCGTCCAGGGCGCGGGGAACGCTGCTTGTTCGCGCGAGTAGGGGCGGTCCCATTTATCAGACGCGATTTGCCGCGCGGTGTGGGGCGCGTTTTTCAACACATTGTTCTCCCGATCCGTCTTTTCCGTGGCGACCGCCTCAGTTTCTGCGTGGATGGAGATCATTGCCTCGCAGAAACGGTCGAGCTCGTGCTTCGGTTCGCTCTCGGTCGGCTCGATCATCATTGTCCCAGCGACCGGCCAGGAAACGGTTGGGGCGTGAAAGCCGTAATCCATCAATCGCTTTGCCACGTCTTCCACTTCGATGCCGGCGCTTTTCCATTGGCGAAGATCGATAATGCATTCGTGCGCGACGAGCCCGTGTTTGCCTTTGAACAGCACGGGGAAGTACGGGTCGAGCCGCTTTGCGATGTAATTTGCATTTAGAATCGCAACCTCGCTCGCTCGTTTCAATCCATCGGCGCCCATCATGCGGATGTACATCCATGTGATCGTCAGGATGCTGGCGCTGCCGTAGGGAGCAGCTGCGACATTGCCGGATTCACCTTCTCCATGTTGGTAATTTGATTCATTGCTACCCGGCGGCCGTTTGCCCCGATCACCTTCACCAAAGATAATTTTGCCTGTCATGGGATCGAGAATGAATTCGCGCGGGAGATACGGCGCAAGATGTTTGGCCACGCCGATCGGTCCAACGCCAGGGCCGCCGCCGCCGTGCGGAATGCAAAATGTTTTGTGCAAATTCAGATGGCAAACATCCGCGCCATAATCGCCGGGACGGCACAGACCGCATTGCGCATTCATGTTTGCTCCGTCCATGAACACCTGCCCGCCGTGTGCGTGCACGATATCGCAAATTTCGCGAATTGTCGGTTCGAACACGCCGTGCGTTGAGGGATACGTCACCATCAACGCGGCGAGGTCGCGCGCGTGTTCATCGGCTTTAGCGCGCAGATCGGCAAGATCGATATCGCCGTCTTTCAAACACGCGACGAAGACAACTTTGAAACCTGCCATGACCGCGCTAGCCGGGTTTGTGCCGTGCGCCGAGGTCGGAATGAGACACACATTGCGATCCGCTTCACCGCGCGACGCGTGATATTCGCGGATGGCGAGCAGCCCTGCGAATTCACCCTGCGATCCGGCATTGGGTTGCAGTGACACGGCTGCGAACCCGGTGATTTCGGCAAGCCACTCTTCCAGTTGCTGGCAAATCTCCTTGTAGCCTTGCGTTTGGTCGGAGGGCGCGAATGGATGCAGTTTGGAAATTTCGGGCCATGAGATCGGAAACATTTCAGCGGTCGCATTCAATTTCATCGTGCACGAGCCGAGCGGAATCATCGACATCGTCAGTGATAGATCGCGCGACTCAAGTTTCTTAAGATAACGCAGCATTTCCGTCTCGGTATCGTGCGTGTTGAAGATCGGATGAGTGAGGAAGTCCGAAGTGCGCATTGCGAATTGCGGAATGCGCAGCGGCGGCTCGCTTAACTCGTCATCGGCAAAATCGCGCACAGTCGTGCCGCGAAAGATCGACATCAGCAGTTCGATGTCCCGTGGCGTTGTCGTTTCGTCGAATGAAATGCCGACTGCGCGCGGGCCGAGCGCGCGCAGGTTGCACCCCGCTCTTGCCGCGTGCTCCAAAAGGACTTCGCTAGATTCGACTTCGACGTGAACAGTGTCGAAGAAATTGTCGTGGCTGATTGTGCAGCCAAGGGCGCGCAGCCCATCTGCGAGTTGGCTCGTCAGGCGATGAACGCGTTCGGCGATTGCGCGCAGTCCTTTTGGGCCGTGATAAACCGCATACATCGACGCAATAACGGCAAGAAGCACCTGAGCCGTGCAGATGTTGCTCGTCGCCTTGTCGCGACGGATGTGTTGCTCCCGTGTTTGCAACGCGAGTCTATACGCCGGCCGCCCTTCAGCGTCGTGCGACACACCCACGAGTCGACCAGCCATGTGACGTTTGAATGGATCGCGCGTGGCGAAATATGCGGCGTGCGGCCCGCCGAATCCCAACGGCACGCCGAAGCGTTGCGTATTACCAACCGCGACATCCGCGCCAAATTCGCCCGGCGGTTTCAGCAACGTGAGCGCGAGAATATCCGCCGCCACGACAACGAGTGCGCCTGCGCTGTGAGCCCGCGTGACGAAGTCGGAATAATCATAGATCGCGCCATCCGTGGCTGGATACTGGATTAGCGCGCCGAAAACTGCGTCATCGAATTTGAAGCGCGAATAATCCCCGATCTTAATCTCAATTCCGAGCGGCTTCGCCCGCGTCTGAAGAACGGCGATTGTTTGCGGATGACAATTATCGGCGACAAAAAAAGTCTTCCGTTTTGGAACGACTGCGTGACAAAGCGACATCGCTTCGGCGGCGGCAGTAGCTTCGTCGAGCAGCGATGCGTTTGCGATATCGAGCGCTGTTAGGTCGATGATCATCTGTTGGAAATTGAGCAGCGCCTCGAGGCGGCCTTGCGCGATCTCCGCTTGGTAAGGCGTATAAGCGGTGTACCAGCCGGGATTTTCGAGAATGTTTCGCTGGATGACCGGCGGCGTAATGCAGTCGTAGTAGCCGGCGCCGATGAATGAACGCGCGACTTTGTTTTTTTTTGCAATCGCCTGCAGCTCCGCGAGCGCTTCAATTTCGGATTTCGATTCCGGTAAGTTCAGCTGTCGATGCAGCCGGATATTTCTTGGAACCGCGGCGTCTATCAACCTCTCGATGCTTTCCAACTCAAGCTCGCTCAGCATCGCGGCTACTTCGTCTTCGTTCGGCCCGATGTGACGACGCGCGAAAGAATTCATATCTATTTTTTGTTCGCGCGCTTGCATGAGAAGAGACTACGGAACGCGAGACGTGCTTCAAGTTTGTGTAGCCACGGCGCTCGGTCGCCGTGTTAACGTGAACGCGCAAAGCGCCCCGACAGAGCGGGGTGGCTACAGCTTATGTAGCGTCGTATATTTCGACACCGCGGCTCTTCAATAACGCGCGGAGTTCGGCGAGATGCTGATGGTTCCGGGTCTCGACCGTGCACAAAACGTTGACGGCTGAAACATCCGGACTGGCGAAAGCCCGATCGTGCACGACTTGCTTGATGCTTGCGCCGGTCGAAGCGATTTGCGCCGCCAAATCGGCGAGGCCACCAGGTCGATCGCTAATCACTGCCGTGAAACGACCAAGACGACCGTCCGCCACCAGACCGCGCTCAATTACGCGGCTGAGCACGTTCGGGTCGATGTTGCCGCCGCAAAGCAAAAGCACCACCCGTTTTCCTGCAAGGTCTTCTAATTTTCCGGACATGCACGCTGCGAGCGGAGTCGCAGCGGCTCCTTCGACCACGCTCTTTTCCAATTCGATCAGGCGCAGAATCGCCAGAGCGATTTCTTCCTCGGTCACAGTGACGACGAGATCGACAAGCGGTCGCGCAATTTCAAATGCGTTCGTGCCGACCTGTGGGATGGCGAGTCCATCCGCGAGCGTCGGATGCATCGTGATCTTCGTTGGTTTGCCCGCTCCAAGCGCGGCGGAAAAGCTCGCGACGTTCTCTGCTTCGACGGCTACGATTTTTGCGTTTAGCCGCAGCGTTTTGATGACCAAAGAAACCCCAGCGAGCAAACCGGCGCCGCCCACCGGTATGATTACCGCGTCGAGATCGGGAATCTGCTCGACCAGTTCGAGCCCCATTGTCCCCTGGCCGGCAATGATCGCGGGATCGTCGTAGCCGTCGATATAAGCGAGGCCTTTTTCCTTTGCAAGCTCGTGTGCGCCAGCTTTCGCTTCTCCGAAGTCTGTTCCGTGAAGAACGACATTCGCACCGAGCTGCTGGCAGGTGCTCACTTTTATCAGGGGCGCGAACTTCGGCATCACCACTGTTGCGGGAATTCCGAGCAAGCTGCCCTGATAGGCGAGTGCTTGAGCGTGATTGCCTGCGGAAGCAGCGATGACCCCGCGCTTTTGCTGATCGGACGATAATTGCGCGAGCGCATTGCGCGCGCCGCGCTCCTTGAAACTTCCTGTCCGCTGCAAGTTGTCCAGCTTGCAGAAAATCTCCATGCCTGTGATTTCGCTCAGCGGGATTGAAGGTGGACACGGCGAATAGTAAACCGTACCGGCAATGCGTTTGCGCGCCGCCTCTATGTCTTTGAATGTGATCACCCGCTTCAATCTGGGCGCAAGATCACGGGCTTGTCTATTCCAGCGCTGCTTGGGCCGCGGCCAATCGCGCAATCGGAATCCGAAACGGACTGCAACTGACGTAATCCAAACCGAGCCGGTGACAGAACTTAACGCTGGCCGGCTCGCCGCCGTGTTCGCCGCAAATCCCGAGCTTGATGTTCGGCCGAGTTTTGCGTCCCAAATCGCGAGTGATTTCCATCAGGCGGCCAACGCCCTTCTGATCGATCGACGCGAACGGATTTGCATCCACAATGTCGAGCTCCGCGTAGGCGGGAAGAAAACTGCCGGAATCGTCCCGGCTCATTCCCAGCGTCGTCTGTGTGAGATCGTTTGTGCCAAAACTGAAGAACTCGGCGTCGCGCGCGATCTGGTCCGCGATGAGCGCTGCGCGCGGGATTTCGATCATTGTCCCGACGAGATAGTCGAATTTCATTTGCTTTTCCTTCGACACTTCGCCGGCGACGCGACGGACGATATCGAGCTGGAGCTTTAACTCGCGCGGAAATCCCACCAGCGGAATCATGATTTCGGGGCGGACCTTAATTCCGTTAGCTTGCACCTCGGCGGCGGCTTCAAAAATTGCGCGTGCCTGCATTTCGGAAATTTCGGGATAAACAATCCCCAGGCGACAACCACGATTGCCAAGCATCGGATTGAATTCGTGCAGTTCGTGCACCCGACGGGAAATGTGCTCCACCGGCACGCCAAGTTTGTTCGCGAGTTCGTTTTGTTGGGCGTGATCGTGTGGCAGGAATTCGTGAAGCGGTGGATCGAGAAAGCGGATCGTTGCAGGCAAGCCTTTTAACGCCGTAAAGATGCCGATGAAATCGTCGCGTTGATAGGGAAGCAGTTTCGCCAGCGCTCGGGCACGATCTTCCTTGCTGCTGGCAAGGATCATTTCCCGCATCGCATCGATCCGGTCACCTTCAAAAAACATATGCTCCGTGCGGCAAAGACCAATCCCCTCGGCGCCGAAGGCGACTGCGTTTTTCACCTGCTCGGGAGTATCGGCATTTGTCCGGACGCCAAGCATGCGAAATTCATCCGTCCACTTCATTAGTTTTGCGAACTCTTGATACGTAACGCTCCTCTTCGGATCGAGCGATCGATCGACGAGCACCTGGACGATCTCGGACGGTGCAGTTGTGACTTCGCCGGCAAAAACCTCGCCCGCTGTCCCGTCAACCGAGATGTAATCTCCCTGTTTTAACGTTGTTCCGTTGGCACTGAGCGTGCGCTTTTGGTAATCGATTTGAATCGCGGTCGCACCGCATACACACACTTTGCCCATTTGTCGGGCGACTAGGGCGGCGTGCGAAGAAACTCCGCCGCGCGACGTGAGAATTCCCTCTGCCGCGATCATGCCGCGCAAGTCTTCCGGCGAAGTTTCAATTCGGGCGAGCACGACCTTGTCTCCTTTTTCCGAACGCGCCACGGCTTCTTCTGCGCTGAAAACAACGTGTCCTGACGCCGCGCCTGGCCCAGCGGCCAAACCGCTGCCGATCTTTTTTGCTTCGCGCGCCGATTGCCGATCGAAAATCGGCGCCAAAAGATGAGCAAGCGAATCGGCCGGGATGCGGCGCACCGCGTCTTTTTTTGTGATTAATTTTTCACCGACCATATCCACCGCGATACGGACGGCGGCGTGGCCGGTACGTTTGCCGTTGCGAGTCTGCAGAATATAAAGGCGATTGTCCTCCACTGTGAACTCGAGGTCCTGCATGTCTTTGAAGTGATGTTCAAGGATGCTGCGCACTTTCATCAGTTCCTTGTGCGCGGCGGGCATTTCCTTTGCCAGATCGCTGATTGGATGCGGCGTGCGCACACCAGCAACGACGTCTTCGCCTTGGGCGTTGATCAAATATTCGCCGTAGAAAACCTTTTCGCCCGTCGCTGGATCGCGCGTAAACGCAACCCCCGTTGCGCTCGTCTCTCCCATGTTCCCGAACACCATCGTCTGCACATTCACCGCCGTTCCCCAGTCGTGCGGGATCCCATATCTTCGCCGATAAACGATCGCGCGGTCGTTCATCCACGAACCGAAGACCGCACCAATCGCGCCCCAGAGCTGCTCGTTTGGATCTTGCGGAAAGGATTTTCCAGTCCGCTCGTTGATCAATGCCTTGAAACGCTGCACAAGCTCTTTCAAATCGGCCACAGTTAATCGCACGTCCGGGAAATCGTGCTTGCCGTAGCGCTCGTCCTTCAGGTGCTCGATGACCGTCTCAAACGGCTCATGGTCCTCGCCTGGCCGCTTTTGAACGCCCATTACCACATCGCCGTACATCTGCAGGAAACGCCGATATGAATCAAAGGCGAAACGCGCGTTGTTCGTCTTCTTTGCAACGATTTCGACGAAAGCAACGGCCGCTCTTTATCGCCGAATTTTTTGCCCACCGACTTCTCGACTTTCGCCAGCGCCGCAGCGACCTCCGTTTCCAACTCTCGTGGGTAGGTCCGGTTATGATCGTAAAAATAACTGCACAGTTCCGTCGTGATTGTGAATCCCGGGGGCACGGGCAGACCGATGCGCGTCATCTCGTGGAGGTTTGCGCCTTTGCCGCCCAGCAGCGGTTTCATGCTGCCTGATCCGTCGGCGTGGCCGTCGCCGAAGTAATAAACGTAGCGTCGCGTTTTCTTCCTCTTTTCGGGAAAGGCCGCGCGCCCGCCCGATGATGATCGTCTTCTCGTGCGCTGAATCTTTTTTCGTGTGCTG
>QHOK01000015.1 GCA_003218755.1 Verrucomicrobiota bacterium | reverse complement strand
GCCGGTTTGGACCACGGCTAGCCCGCTGGATTACCGACTATGAAAATTTCGTCTGGCCGCTAATCCCTAACCGAGCCTTGGAAGACGCTGTCGAAGCCTTCCGGCCGCAAGTGATTCTCACCCTTGCGGGGTGTGGCTTGTCGAACCTTGCTCGCAAAACGGCACAACGGCATCGATTGCCGCTGGCAGGACTCTTTCTCGATTGGTTTCCGGTGATGAGAGGTCACTACGGTCACAAATCTACGCGAGGAACACTGAGCCGCCGATACCGGAAACTCTACGCCGAATGCGATCTGGCCTTTTGCACCAGCGACGGGATGCAGGAGATCCTCGGCCCGCATCCGAATAGCCATGTGATTTATCCTATGCCAGGAAAATATCGCGTAACCGCGGGAAACACGTGCCCGACGCGCACCGGAAGATTCCGTCTGGTTTACGTCGGGTCAGTGGAAAATTTTTATGGACGAATGCTGTGCTCGCTCATCGAAAAAGTCGAGGCGACAAGCGATTTGGAAATCGTCGTAGTAGGACCGAAAGCGGACTGGCCAAAGCAACTCCTTGAGCGCGCACGTGCACGTGGCGCCTATCTCGGGTTTAAGCCACCGGAAGAAACCGCGGACGTGCTGGCAAGCGCTGACGCGCTGTTAGTAGTGATGAGCTTCGAGAAGGAACATGAGCTTTTCATGCGAACGAGTTTCACCACCAAATTTCTGGATTACGTTGCATTCGGAAGACCTGTGATCCTTTGGGGACCAGAATACTCCGCACCGGTTCGTGTTACTCGAAGGCACGGCGGAGCTGCGGTGATCTCCAGTGACGACGCCGGCGCGGTGGTTTCCCTTTGCCGCCAAATCGCCGGAGACACAGCGTTGAACGAGGAGCTCTCAAAACAAGCGCTGCAACTGCACCGGACGTTGTTTAATCCTGACCGGTTGCAGGCGATTTTCGTCGGCGAGATTGAAAACCTTGTGGCAGCTCGTGCGAACCAATGAAGTCTGTTTGTCTGGCGATTCTGAATTACAACGGGAAAAAGCATTTAGAGCATTTGCTGCCGACGACTTCCGCAGCCGCGAGCAAATTTTCCGGCACCTGTGCAGTTGTAGTCCTCGATAACCAAAGCACCGATGACGATGTAGCTTGGATCGGGCGTGAATTTTCTTCCGTCCAGGCAATCGTCGCGCCGAAAAATGATTTTCTATTTTCGTATAATTGGCTCGCGCAGAAAAGGAGCGAAGACATTCTCGTGCTTCTGAACAACGATTTGAGAGTGGATTCCAATTTCCTGGCTCCGTTGATACGGCATTTCGAATCGCCCGATGTTTTTTCCGTTTCGGCGCGGAGCTATGATTGGAACGGAGCGGAAGTTACCAGTGGTCCGGCCCGTCTGAATTTTAACAACGGCTTTTATAGCTGGAAATTCGACACCGAACGGCAGAAGACCTGTTACACGCTGTTTACCTCCGGCGGCTTTATGGCTGTTGACCGAAACAGGTTCATTGAACTGGGAGGTTTTAATCGACTCTTTGCCCCGGCATACTGCGAAGATGTGGATCTCTGTTTTCGGGCGTGGCGTCAAGGATTGCGTTGTATTTACGAGCCAGGCAGCGTCGTCTGGCATCGGCACCGGGCGACCTGGGGAGATCATTCAAAGGACAGCTTGAGCACTCTGGCGAGACTGCGAAGTCTTCTAAAGTTATTCATCGGCTCGCTTTTCTCTGGTGACCGAGTTTGGATAAAAACCTATCCTGCAACGCTCCTTTACTGGTTAGCCGTGCGCCGGCACTTCCTCTGGATGAAAGTGCGCGATCGTGAGCTCAGTCAAATTTTGTCCCGGATCGAAACAGAATGCTGATGATATTCGGCGTCTCGGGCCCTTCTCTGTGACGCAGTTTTTGAATCGTGCGGTTTCTAAACAGAATCCGATGAAACCAGTCGTTCTTGCCCTGGCTAGTAATGAACGCTATTTCCCCGGCCTCTATTGCGCGGTGGTGAGCGCGTTGACCCATCTGGACGGCGCAAGGGAGGTGAATTTAAAGGTGCTCGATGGCGGTATTTCGCGGGCGTCCATGGACGCCCTATCACGATTGATTGACCGTCTTGGTCGACCTGCGCGCCTGGAGTTTGTGACGGTGGATCCATCGGTGTTTGGTAAGGCGACACCCGGACCAGGACGATCGCACATGACTTATTGCCGGATATTGCTGCCACACTTACTGGATGTGCCACGGTTGATCTATCTCGACTGCGACACGTTGGTGTTCCGCGATCTATCGGAGCTTTTTGATCTTGAATTGTCGCCAGGCAAAGTCCTTGCCGCAGTTCCTGACTCGGAAACGTTGTCCCTCGCGGATGACTCACGAACCATCGCCGACGCAATGAATCTTCTTGCCGAAGGCGCTTACTTTAATTGTGGGGTAATGTTGATGAATCTCGATGAACTCAGGAGACAGCATTTCTTTCAGCGCTCTATCGAGTTCTTGAATAGTTGGAGCGGGAAGTACCGGTTTTGGGATCAGTCGGCCATCAATTTTATTCTCAACGGACAGGTCCACGAGTTAGCCGAATACTGGAATCGAGCGTCCTGGCGGTTTGATGCGCAGCAGAATAATGATTTGTACTGCGTGCTTCACTACACGACATCGGCGCCGTGGCTCGGTGGAACATGGGGCCCAGCTCAGGTGTTGTTTGAACGATTCGCCGTGGATGCGGCCTTGCCGGTGAACCTGCGGTCGTCCGACTTCAAAAGATCGGCGCGCCGACATTTTTGGCGAAATGCGCTCGCGCCATTGCGGGCGCTTGCTTTTTCAATCGCGTCGTTGTGGTACCAGCTGATTGGGAAAAAGGACAAATCGGCCGCATATGAGAAAGTCGCCCGTTACTGGATCGATTACATTCGCAATGCGCCACGTCGCCGAGTGCTTCATCGCCAGCGGAGCCAGGAAATTAATAGAATGAAATTCAACCTTCACGCATCGCCACTTGTTTCATGAAGGGGTTGCATCTCAACACTTATGCCTCGGGCGGTAGCTATGAATATGCGGCGCTTCTTTCCAGCGCATTGTTGGAGCAGGGGATTGAAAGCCGCGTGCTCTGTAAAAATTCGCCGTCAGCACAAACCGGCAGACCTCTCTTAGATCGTGTTATTCGCCGATCGTATGTTTCATTTTCCACTGAACCGTGGCACGGAACGCGGCGACTGTTGTCTCCGCCGGGGCGTGAGGAGCTGGATGAAATTGACGTGGTGCACCTGCACACGGTGGCCGACTGGTTCGACGTCCCGCGCTGGTTGGAAACGCTGCCGCGCAAAATGGGCGTCGTGATTAGCGTCCACGATATGTGGCATGTGACCGGAGGCTGCTTTCTTTATCGTGGATGCGATCGTTACGCCAACCAGACACACACTTGCGATCCCTGTCCGATCTTGAGATGGCCTGCAAACCGATTCCTGGCAAAGGCTGCGCATTCGCGGAAGTTGCGGGTATACCGGAATTGTGGAGCGCGGATGGTCGCAAATAGCCACTGGCTGGCCGAAATCGCCGGGCGAAGCCCAATAGTCAAAGCCTGCGGGGGCGTGCGAGTGATTCATCCTGGAATCGACATGGCCGTTTTTAGACCACAGGACAAGAACCTGTGCCGAGAACATCTGGAGTTGCCAGCAGACGCGTTTGTCATCATGACAGGTGGCGCGTCGCTGAACGATGAAAATAAAAATGTGCCGTGGTTGTTTGAGCAACTGTCACGTTTGCCAGATCTCCGGAGCGTGATCGTCTTGGCATTCGGCGAAGGCGCCGTGCCGGTTCCGGACCGTTTGAACGTACGGTTTACAGGGGGCACTCGCGACCGACATGATCTGGCGCAGCTGTTTGCGGCTGCGGATGTTTTTGTCAGCGCTTCCTTGATGGAAACGTACGGACTCACACTTGTGGAAGCGATGGGTTGCGGAACACCGGTTGTGGCCTTTCGGGTGGGCGGAATTCCAGAAGCTGCGCCTGATGGGCAGGGCGCCATTCTCTGTCCACCGCAAGATGGCGCGGCATTAATCCAAGCCATTACCAGGCTGCGGGATTCGCCGCAGCTACGCGACAGGCTTGGGGCTCTTGCCCATGAAATGGCGTACACTCGCAACGCAGCGAGTTCGTTTTCCAAAACATTTGCGCAGCTCTATCGAGAGTGCGTTTCGACGCGTGAGAACGCACAGCGCAAACAACCAGCCCTTACAACGTGAAGGTGCAGCCTCCGTTTGGTTTTGTGACCGGTTGCCACGCCGGGGACAAGTTCATGGTTCAAGCCACACTGGCGAGTATGAGGCACTACTGCCCCGATGTCCCAATATGCCTGACGGTCGATGGCGATTTTCGATGTTTCGGATTTGGAGAAGGAATACGATTTGCTCGTCTTGCGCGTTGCAGAATTACGGTCTGACGAAATGCGCAAACTGATTTGCGGAGACTATCGCGCGAAGCTCGCTGCACTGTGGCAAGGGCCTTTTGAGTTTTACGTGTGGCTCGATTCAGATGCGATTGTCTGGGGAGACTTTACTTCCCACGTTCGGACCGACGTCGATTTTCAAATTTTTTGGAGCGAAATCTCGGTTGCTTCAGATGTTGTCGAAACTCCTTCCTGGTTATCCCACTTTTATTTCGACCCCGAAAAGCTCCAGAGATTTGATCCTGACTTCAATTGGAGAGGAAACAGTTACTTCAGTGCGGGTGTGTTTGCTTGTCGCCGAAATGCGATCTCGTTTACGAATTGGCTGAAGGTCGAGACTTGGAGTAAGCAAGTACCAGGGCTTTTTTCGGGATTCGGGGACATGGGCCCTCTTAATTACCACGTCCATTCCATGGCCCAGCGTGGAGAATTGCATATTGCACAGAGCGATCTGCAGCACATCTGGGAACATCACGGAGTTGCGGAGCTCGAGGAAGATTGTTCGGACGCTGGATGGCGCTTTCCGGCTTCAATTCGCCGTCCGGGCGTAGCTCACTTTTGCGGGCGTAAGCCGTTTCTCTTTGACCGCAAGGCATATTCTCGTCCATTCACTATCGCCCGGTTGGAGCATCACCGGCATCACCACGGCGAATTGGGAGCATGGGCGGCGCTGCTTAACGAAGACCTCCGAGTCATATTTGGGAAAGTAGAACGAAGAGTAAAGCGTTTCGTCTTTGGACAAGGAATCTAACTATCATCAACAATACGCGCACAGGCATGACAAATTGTGAAAACCGCTAGAAATAACGATAAGTTCTTGATGCGTCGGGTTCGTTCTTGGACGAGAAGTCCGCAGTTTTATTTGCAAAAAGCCAGAGAAGCGGTGTTCGGAGTCGATACAATTTTATTCCAAAAAAAGCGCGAAACATATTCCATTGGCAGTTTTGAATGGTTGGCGCTAACAGAGACTCTGTACGGGGGACTGCAGCTTGGCGGGGTGACTTCAAAAACGGATCGAGGCGGTGACCGTATGTCACCGTATTATCATGGCTACGGACGCTGCTATGCAGAGTTTCTCAAGCCTTTTATTTCTGCAAACAGAACCGAACGGCTAACGCTTGTTGAGGTTGGTATTCTCAATGGAAGTGGGTTGGCGATCTGGTGCGACTTGTTTCCGAATGCTCGCGTGATTGGATTTGACGTCGATCCTTCGAATTTCCAAGCAAACCGCAAAAGCCTAGAGCAGGCGGGGGCGTTTCAGAAAAATGTGCCAGAGGTACACTCTTTCGACCAATTGGATTCCAGAAAGGCCAACGATGTTTCGCGCGATGTTCTCGGCGAAAATCGCGTCGACATTGCCATAGATGACGGGTGTCACTCCCTCGAATCAATTGAGATTACGTTTGAGGCCATTCGTCCGTTTTTTGCTCCGAGATTTGTATATTTTGTCGAGGATAACTTTGACACGTATGATTACCTTGCGCCCCGCCACCGCGAATATCGCTGGACTACACGCGGTGAAATAACAGTTGCGACGAATCTACGGTCCTGAATCCGACAACTCTTGCGTGAACGTCTCGGTGATGATCACCACCAGGAACCGCATCTTGGACTTACGGCGGACTTGCCGCGCTTTGCAGCAATTAAATCCGCCGCCGCTGGAGGTGCTCATCACGATGGACGGCTGCACGGCGGGTGTAGTTGAAGCGGTGAAAGGCGAGTTGCCTGAAGCCCGGCTGTTCGTGAATGCAATTGACCGCGGTTCGGTGGCTTCGCGCGATCGAATGATGCGCGAGGCGCGAGGTGATTTGGTCCTGGCTTTGGACGATGACAGTTATCCGGAGCAGTTGGATTGCATCGCGCGCATCGCCCAATTGTTTGAACAGCGGCCCCAACTGGCGGTGCTCCATTTTCCCCAGCGCACGGATGAGTATCCCGAAACACTCGCGCAAACACACTTTGGCTCGGAACATTTGACGCGTTCCTTTGCTAACTCCGGCGCGGTCCTGCGCCGATCCACTTATCTCCAACTGCCCGGGTTTGAGTCGCGATTTTTCCACATGTATGAAGAGCCGGACTACGGTCTGCAATGTGTGGCGGCCGGTTATGACGTACTTTTTTCTCCTGTTGTCACTATCCGCCACCATTACTCCGGGCAGGCACGTAATGAAATCCGCATTCATCGTCGTCACGCGCGCAACGAATTGTGGAGCACCCTTATGCGGTGTCCTTTCCCGTTTGCAATCGGAATAGCTGCCTGGCGCGTTCTCTCGCAGCTTCGTTACGCGTGCAAGCGAGGATGGTCCTGGGTAATTCGGGAGCCCGCCTGGTGGTGGCAGGCAGTGGCTGGAATTCCCTGTTGTCTTCGAAAGCGCAGGCCTGTTTCGTGGGCAAGTTACAAACGGTGGCTTGCGTTGCCATAAAACAGTGAAGTGGATTTGCTGTCAGTTGGGCGCGCGTGAACACTATGCAATTCCACGGGCGTTATTTCGTCTCGGGATGCTTGAATACCTGCTGACCGATGCGTGGGTCCGGCCTTCCTCTTTCCTTGTGAAAATATGCCCTCGCGAATCAAAGCTTAGAGAAAGATTTCACAACGAGCTGCGCGATTCGCCAGTGGCAGCCTTCAATTCGTCGCTGATCGTGTTTGAAGCCCTAGCACGCGCACGCGGCTTCAGGCGATGGGCAAGAATAATTGCTCGCAACTCCTGGTTTCAACGCAACGTCGTTTTCTTCCTCCGCTCTCAGCTATCAACTATCAACTATCAGCCCATTCTCCTGAGCTATAGCTACACTGCGCTTGAACCATTTCGGTACGCAAAAGCACACGGATGGACGACGGTGCTCGTTCAAATCGATCCTGGCCCCGAGGAAGAAGCGATCGTAGCAGAAGAAGCCGCGCGCGTGCCTGAACTGGCGGCTGGCTGGCAGCCCGCGCCGGCTGAATATTGGGCTTCGTGGCGTGAGGAGTGCAAGCTTGCCGACCGAATCGTTGCTAACTCCGAATCGTCGCGGAAAGGACTAATTCGCGCAGGAGTTCCAAGTGAGAAGTTAGCAGTTGTTCAACTGGCGTACGAGTCGCGCGAGATGAAAGATCAGGAGCCAGAGATGAGACGGGCGCGATCGTATCCCGCGCGCTTCACGCGGGAACGCCCGATGCGCGTGCTCTTTCTTGGGCAGGTCAATCTCCGAAAGGGCATCGCCCGGTTATTGGAAGCCGCTCAAATTTTGCGTAATGAGCCGGTTGAATTTTGGTTGGTTGGACCAGTGCAAGTCACAAATAGCAGCACAATCGTGCATCCCGAGCGGGTGAAATGGTTTGGCCCTGTAACGCGCGAGAAGGCAGCTGAGTATTACCGAAATGCGGACGTATTCGTTCTTCCAACGCTCTCGGATGGGTTTGCCATTACGCAGCTCGAAGCGCAGGCGCACGGCTTGCCCCTAATCGCCTCGAAATTTTGTGGCAAAGTTGTCGAGAGCGGCCGCAACGGGATCATTCTTGAGCAACCGACTGCCACGTACATTGCAGCCGCGATTCGAGATTGCCTGGATAAACCAAAACGGCTGCAAAAGCTTGCTGCTGCGTCACGTGTGCACGATGAATTCAAAATCGAGGCGCTTGCCCGCCGGCTGCGGGAGCTGGGTGCGACGCTGTAGGGATTCACGTTGGATAAGGACACCTTTAAATTTCCATTTTGTGCTTTATACTATGCGCCTCGCGTTTCGCCTCCATGGTCACGCATGAACTAACGTTCTATCTCGCTGCTGTCGTGTTGGTGGTATTGACCGTGGAAAGCTGCGTTAAGCTGCTGAACCGAAATACCATTGGCATCACAGTCGTCGTCTATATCACGGTATTCGCGTGGTATTTCGTCGATCCTTTCCTCAATCCGGAGCAATATGATTATCTTCCTTCTTTCTTGTTAGGCCAAAGTTACGGCCAGGTACTTCTCTTTTTGATTAGCTTTCGCGTGCTCATACCGGTTGCAGCACGTTGGATTGTCCGACGGCGGAGTGCTGGCATTTTTGCTACGCAGCGCTTGCGCCCTGAGCAGATCTTAATCGCCGCTGGGGCGATTTGGTTCCTCCTCTTTGGTATTGGCGTCGCTCGGCTAGGGGGCGATGTGACCGGCGCGGTGTTTCCGATTGATTCCCGCGCCGGCGCGACGATGTGGGGGCGTGGTGCGGTGGAAACTTCGGGGAGCGGGTTTCTCATAGCCTTCGCGGGCTATTTCTTTAACGCCGTAACAGCGTTTCTGGGCGTTTTGGTATTTTTCCAGCGCAGTACTTTCTGGCGCGTCCTTGCTGGCGCAATGTTCGCCATCACGCTCCCGTATTTCTTATTAGAAGGGGCGCGCAGTCACTTCCTTGCGGTGCTGCTGCCTTTTATCATTACATATTTCCTTTACGGTCGTCATCTGCTCGTTTTGAAATTGACCGTTCTGGCGGTTGCATTCATCTGCTTAGATCAAGGTTTCAAGTTTGTGACGGCGTTTCGCGGCAGTGGCTTCAGAGAGTTGCTAGCTGCTGAGAATCCGTACGAGCTCGTGGATGAAGATTTGCGACAAACCGGGCTGAACATGATTCAGGAGCTCTGCTTTGCGAATGCGTACCTGGATTTAGGCGCAGGATCTCCAGCGTACGGCGGAAGATATTTGAATGAGCTGGTTAATTTCGTTCCGCGCGCAATATGGCCCTCAAAGCCGTTGATTGGAATTGACTACTCGAAGTGGCGCGGCTTTGAGAGCCCGGACAGTGAGCTCGGGGTTTTTGCCACCGTTTCCACCGGAATGATTGGCGGAGGCGTTTTGAACTTTGGCCAAATCTTTGGTCCAGTGGCAGCCGGCATACTGATGGCGCTTTGGACTGGTCTGCTCATCCGCTGGTGGGGACAAAGAAAATCGCTCCTGCGCTTGGTGCTGTTCATGCTCGGCGCCGGTCTTACCTTCAACCTCGGCCGCGACATCAGCGTGCTGGTGCTCTGGCCTGTCATATTTGCATACTTTTTCGTTCGCCTTACTGAGATCTGGGCGGCGAGGCGGTTCGGACAACTGCCACAACTGGCAACTATTGTGCCCGCTAATACTGGGCCAGTGCAGGCGCTGGCTGGCCGCTGAGTCGGAGACGCGTCGCGGCCTCGTGTTGCTCCCCGCGGAGCGCATGCGCATTGGTCCGTCGCCCGGTGAAGTCCGCATTCGCCAAGGCTCCGGCGCGACAGAACCGAAAGCTTTCGGGTCTGGAGGTAAGGGGATTCGAACCCCTGGCCTTCTCATTGCGAACGAGACGCTCTACCAACTGAGCTATACCCCCATTTTTCCTATGAAACCAGAGTCAAATAAATCCGCCAACAATTTCCGCTCTCCCCCTTTGCATACGTGTATATAGTGTATGGAAGTAACACAGCGCAAACATGAAGCCCTGCATAGGTTGGCGAATCTCTTTACCGGTATTCATCAAACGGGGTCTATTATGCCCGTATCAAGACGGAGGGCAAGGAAATCAAGCGCTCCTTGGGAACCGATGGTATTTTTTGGGCGCAGTTGAAAACCAAGGGATGAATTTCACCGAGTAAGCGTCGCCAGAAGCAGCAACGGCAAAGCATGGCACTGGCTCCCTCCATCTTCATTTCGGCAACCTCCAGCGATTTGCATCCGACTCGTGTTGTGGTGGCCAAACTACTTACATTGATGGGCTACATTTATGTCGTCATACCGGCTCCGGCAGTTGTTCGGCCGCTTCCAAGTCCTGGTTGGCGGGGGTTTGCGCCGAGATGTGCCCGGTAATAAAAATGGCGTCTTTGCCAAGGAATTTTCTTATGATCATTGATCTGCTGATACGTTTTATCTGGATAAGCCCCTGTCTGCTATCTTCGGTCACAATTTGAAAGTTTACGATCTCGTCTCCGTTATCTTCCAGTCGATGATTGTTTCCGCGTGAGGAGGATCGATCGCACCTTCGAAGAAATAACGGTCTTCAATCTCGCTGAACCGTACCTCAAGCCTAAACCGCAAGCGGGCCTTTTCCCACTTGGTAGCTGCGAGGGTCAGAAAAACCTTGCCGCCAGTCTCGTTGAGATGCTTTTCGTCTACGTATAGGCAAGCCTTTTTCTCGAGGTCGTTCCACAACGCACCATCTGTTTCTTTTACTACCTTTCCCGAAGGCAGAGCAACGATCCACATTCATCTCCACCAGGCCGGGAGCTTCTTTGCTTGTTTATCGCTACATAGCTCTCTTCAGGACTCCAGAGAGCCTCGAACCTTGAATCCACGGGGCCGACCGGCGTGAAGATTTTTGCGAGTGGCTTTCCCGACTGTCTAAAGACTAATGCTTCTTGAGAGTTGCGAATAATGTCGACGCTGTATTTGCCGGTTGGTGAAGTCAGTTTCTTGCTCGCCTGAGCTGCGACAGGCACGGCGACGGCGTGGACACAATACAAGGCAACAAAATAACACAGCCGGCGATTCACACCCCGATCGATAACAGAGACGCACCGGAATGGTGGATCGCGTAGGCTCACAACAGCGCGATTTTGATCAAAATGCGGTCCGGCTCTAAAGCCGATTTCCTAGTGGCGGTTGGCAGCGTTTCGCCGGATTTTTTTTCCAATGATGGGCAGCGAATCTACTCGATCAGACAGTCCGAAGATCGAGAGGCATTGTTTTGGATAGCACATTCGCAGCTTGCAAAGGCGATTAGAAAAAGCTTCCATTCTAGCTCCGCGACAAAGGTTTCGCCGGGAGTACGGGCGCCTAAGCTTTTGTGTTTGTAAAGCCAACCCCTAGTTGCTAGATCCAACAAGTAAAGGTGAAGGCAATACCCGACGGGCGCAGCGAACGCTTTAAGTACTGGGCTTTCATTAGCTACAGTCACGCGGACACACACTGGGGCGATTGGCTTCACAAGAAGCTCGAGAATTACCGCGTGCCACACAGTCTCGCAGGAAAGCCATCGCGCGACGGCAAAGTTCCGCGGCGACTTTTCCCAATTTTCCGGGACCGGGAAGAATTGCCGGTTTCTGCAGATCTGGGAGCAAACTTGAAAAACTCGCTCGAACGATCCCGGTACCTGGTTGTGATTTGCTCGCCGCAAGCAGCGCAGTCGCACTGGGTCAACGAAGAGATCCGACATTACAAGAGCCATTATGGTGAAGACCGTCTCTTATGCTTGATTGTAAGCGGTGAGCCGAATGCAATCACGAATCCGGACTTGGAGTGTTTTCCCCCAGCGGTGCGGTACCGAGTTCTTCCGAGTGGGGAATTAACCACTGAGCGTACTGAGCCCATCGCCGCGGATGCCCGTCCGCATGCTGATGGGGCCAGGCGTGCCAAGTTTAAGCTGCTCGCTGGTTTGCTCGCCGTTAATTTCGACGAGCTTTGGCACCGGGAACAACGCCGACAGATCCGCAAAGCGATTCAGTACTCCGGAATTATTTCATGCCTGATCGTCATGGGTGCCATTGCGTGGCGATGGGGATCGCAGGAACAGCAGCGGCGCATCTCGATCGCCAATTACATCGAGCGAGGCAAAATCGAACTGACCGCGGGGAGACGTTTCCAAGCGGCTCTTTACTTTACGAAAGCGCGACGTGCGGGAGGAACAGGCAAGACCCTCGAAAACCTGCTGCTTGATTCCGCCAAGGCTCTAATCGAACCGCTTGTCACACTAAAGGGTGGGCACACGGACTGGGTGACCTTCGCGAAATTTATCGACGGCAGCCATATCATCACGGCCGGTTGGGATAAGACAGTCCGTCTATGGGACCTGAAGACGCGTGATTCAAAAATACTCGTTACTGAGGCGGACAAAGTTGCAAGCGCGAATTTCTCCGCCGATGGCAGCCGATTTGTTACTGCACTCTGGAATGGCATCGCCAACGCTCGGACCCGCGACGGCGTTCTCCTCGCCAAGCTCGACCACGCCGGGCAACGGGTAAACTGGGCCGAGCTTAGCCCCGATGGTAAGCACATCCTGACAGCGTGCGACGACACGTTTGCCAGAATCTGGACGCTTGGCCAGGATATGAGCCGTAGCCCGCTGACGCTTTCTGGGCACGAAGGCTTAGTCAAAACGGCCGTGTTCGACTCGACCGGAAAGCGCGCGCTGACTGCGAGCTTCGATTGCACAGCTAAGATTTGGGATGCAACGACCGGTGCGCGTTTATTGACACTGACTCCGCATTCCGCCGCGGTAAATGCGGCCATATTTAGTCCCGATGGGAAACACGTGGCGACAGCCTGTCTGGATGGAAGCGTACTACTCTGGGACGCAACCAAGGCCGGTAAGCCGCGGACGGTTGCAGCTCACACGAATAAGCGGGCAAATTCCGTCGCGTTTAGTCCAGACGGCTCGCGTCTGCTCACGACGGGCGACGATCACACGGCCAAAATTTGGGATGTGAAGACGGGCGAGTTGTTGCTCTCGTTTGAGCAACACGGCGACATTGTGGTCAATGGGGGTTTTAGTCCTGATGGACACCGCGTAGTCACCGCGAGCAAAGACAAGACGGCAGCCGTTTTCGATGCGGATCCAAAGACGCGGACGCAAGCTGAAATAGTCTCTGTCGCTGAGAGGCTTGCCGTGTCGCCTTAGCCTCACCGTTCGAAGCTGGCCAACTCTACCAGCAACAAGCAGGTTACCGGTGAGCGGAAGGCCCGAACATAACACGCTAAAAGTAGCTTTGTGAGCAGTCGTTTAGTGGTCGGCTACGAGTTACTTGCTAATACTGTGCGAGCCTAAGAGGTCTAGGGGCATCACTCAGTCTCGCTTCCAAAAAACAGACCCGCTATACATCCAGATGATACCTTAACTTTTCGGCCGCGAAATCAAAACCGTGGACTACACACCCGATGGAACCAAAAGTCGAGCGCACGCGCGCTTGGTTCAACGCAGCATGGTTTGCGCTTTATGGCGAATGGAGTTGATGGAACCCGACGGCTCACTCGGTGGTTTTGCAGAGAGTGGCAAGTTTGAAATTCCTGATATAGCATATCAGCAGCTCTCGAGGGTGTACCACACGATCGGTTTTTCCGGCGGCGATGAATACCCGCTTCCACCAACACACTTATTGTGCTCAAGGCTTCGGCAAAGCAAGCTCAGCGATTATCCAGAAACAAGATCATTCCGAATATCCGTTTTCATTATCGGGTAAGGGCCGGCGCGCTATCCGTTAAAGCCGCGTCCGAGCGATCTTTTTTTGCTCGACAACTCGGCGGAGCGTTGATTGCATGACGGCACTCATGTTTTGCAACCCGGCGATTGCTTTTGTCGGTGCGGCAATCGTTTCTGTTGTTGCCACTCCTCCCAGCTACGGCGCGCCCGCCGCCTTCTCCGACGACGGCAATCATGTTTATCTTCTCGGAAGCAAACTTCCGAAGGGGACAGCGCTGGACATTGATCTGACAGATTTGACTGCGAAAAAGCTTAACCTCGGGGTTTCAACTGAGGTGCGCGGAATAGCAAACGCGCCGCGCGCGCTGCTCTTCGTCACGGAGAAATCGCTTTATCGTTTGCCGCTTCCGACCGGCGAACCAGGAAAGATCTGTGATGCCCCGGCCGGATGTTTGTTTAACGATGTGGCTTGTAACAGAGCGCAACACGGCATTCTGCTCCTCTGCCGAACGAAGGACGGGCGCGACTGGCCCTCCTATTATTTACGGGAGCAGGAGAAGACTCCGTCGCTCATCGCGACGCGGCGGGTAAATGCGTTGGTGGGCGCCGTTTTTGATCGCGAAGGTCACCTGTTCTTCGCTGCCGAGGGCGACATCTGGGAAGGCAGCGTTGAGCCACCACCAGAACCCGAATTGCCAATCTCGGTCGAAGCGATCCGTTTCGGGCCTGTAGCTCTGCGCGAGACGGCCAACGGAACCTCGAGTTCAAAAGGCGAAGATGGAAAAGCGCCATCGATCGAGAGCGGAGTGAAGCCGAACGTGGAGACTTTCAAATCCGCGCTGGCGACGTTTCGTGTTTATGGCCCAAATCAGGGCGCGAGTTATCTTTGTGGCTCACCCGATGGGCGGAAGGTTTTCTTTGCCACACGGAATGAAGATGTTGATCCCAATACAAAGGGCGTGCGATTCTATGTAGGCGATGACGCCGGAGAGGTTCACCTGCTTGATGGATTGAAAATCGACGATCCCGGTTAGCGTGGCGGAGCGAACAACATCATTGTCGATGTTTTGAATCGAGCTGTTGCACCAGCTGCGCGTACTTGCGCGTATCAGGATGATCTTGGCCGAAAGCTTGCTCGGCGGCGCTAGCGGCGCGGCGGGCGAACTGGATTGCTTCGTCGGTTTTATTTTGCCGAGCCAGTTGGTAGGCGAACGCGTACCATGAGGAAATTGTGCTCGGGTGTTCAGGGCCCAGCACTTTCTCCTCAAGTGTGATGACTTCGCGGCATTCCGCATTGGCTTCGACGTACTTTTCCTCCTGGCTAAGCACGCCGGCCAAAGCCATCCGGCTGCTCAAGGTCGCGGGATGTTCAGGACCGAGCACCTTTGTTTCAATTCGGATGACTTCTCGAAACTGCGATTCCGCCTCCGCAAACCGCTTCTGCTGTGCCAAGGCGTAGCCGAGGTTCTTTCGCACACCCAGCGTATCGGGATGCTCCGGGCCGAGCACGCGCTCTTCGACCGCAAGGAGATCTCGAAAACCTGCCTCCGCCTCGGCATGCTTGCCCTGATTGCCGAGTGTAACGAACAGATTCCTCTGGCTGCGGAGCGTCTCCGGATGTTCGGGGCCGAGCACTCTCTTTTCTACGGCGATCAGTTTACGAAATTGCTTTTCTGCCTCGGCGTATTTCTGCTGCCGGTTGAGCGCGAGTGCCAGATTGTTGCGGCTCTTGAGTGTCTCGGGATTTTCAGGACCTAAAACTTTAGTTCGAGCGTCTAGAACAAGCCGGTGCTCGGATTCGGCGCTGGAATGTTTGCCTTCATCATCGAGCGCATTCGCCAGGCCATTTTCACTGGCCAGCGTCTCAGGGTCTTGCGATCCAAGCACTCGCTCTTCCACGGCGACAAGGCCACGGAATTGCGCGTCAGCTTCCCTATAACGTCCCTGTCTCCACAGCGCATAAGCGAGGCGATTACGGCTGCGCAAAGTATCAGGATGTTCTGGACCGAAGGCACTGGCGCGCGCCTCGACTGCGCCCTGCAGAACGGTCGCGGCCTCGCGATATTGCCCCTGATCGATCAACACATCAGCGATTGCGTGTTGAATTTCCGCCCATTGGCCGGGATCGCGCTGCCGGTCGGTCATCGCGGCTGCTTCCCGGAAATGTGCCATTGCGCTGGCGTAATCGATTCGCTTCTGCGCTGCGAACCCTGCCAGCTTGAGCGCCCGTATCACATCCGCAGCGCGCGCCGGCGCAGCATTTTTTGCTTCGGCGGCAGCTTGCAGCGCGAGGCGCTCCGCCTCGCCGTAGTCATTGGCAACGTAGGCACCACTCGCCCGCTCGAGAGCCGTGGCAGTGGGCGTGTCTTTCAATTTGGCAGCCGCCTCGGGTAGCTTCTCACGAAGCAAGGCCACATTGATATTCATCTGCCTGCCCAATTGTTCGTACACCTGGTCTCGCACCGGCCCGGTCTCAGTTTGAGATTCGCGCAGTTTGGCTTCCAACTGGACGTACTGCATGATGCCCTCGCGCAACCTGACCATCTCTTCACTCACACTGACGACGGTTTGTTGCGTCTCGGTCATTTGCTCTGAAGTGCGACGCTGCCAGCGCAATAGCCAGAAGTTGACGCCCAGCCCCATTACGAGCAGAATGGCTACCGCGGCCGCCCAGCGTTTTACTCCTTTGCGCAGGTGCACAAGATCACTGCGCAGCTTGAGAACGCTCGCTTCTAGCCCCTCGAGGCTGGTGAGCGGATGGTACAAATGGGCGTCTGCCTTTAACCGATCACGATACGCAATTTGTAGAGCGCGCAGTTCCTCCGGTTCATCGACGCACGCGTCGGCCGGGAAGCCTTCATCGAGGAACAAATACCAGACCTTTTTGCCGATCTTGCGCGCATAGAGCGCTTCGTACTGCGTGTAGCTCACGCGCCCAAATTCTTCCGTCGGCTGCGGCGGCTCGGCGCCATAGCAGCGGCCCACCAGCTGCACTACGCCCTTGCAGCGGCTGATTTGCCGTCGCAAAACGCCCCGCAGATCGCCTTCGCTGGTCTCGAAGATGTCCTGCCAGATCGGATCATAGCCGAGAAAGGTCAGAGTATTGGCTACTAATTGCCGCGCGCTCCTTAGTTCCCGGCTGACGGCCGAAACAAAAATTAGAGGTCTCGGGTTCACCCCACTATCCTCTTACCAAATTTCAAGGACACATCGCAAGCTGCAAAGATTCATTCGTCTCAATTCTAAAGCGACTCCCCGCATTGTATAAATGTTAGACGAAGGTAAAAATAAGTCTTGCAATGGCGGCTCAATCTTTGTTAAAAGGGCGTCCGCTTTATGAAAGCTCATTCCATAGGCGTAGTATCGCTCCTGCTTGCTGGAGCGATCTGGTCGGAGACCTGTTTCGCCCAGTTTCCATCATTCCCAAATCTTCCCTTCAATCTTCCGGGAGGCGCAAACAATGCCGCGGCCGCAGCGGCTGTCGCCGGTCTGGTTGTTTACATTATCGAAAAGCACGAGGCCAGTGAACGGCAGAAGCAAATCGCGGATGAACGTGCCCGGCGCGCTTATGCCAACATGTCACCCAAACGTAAGGCAGCGCTGAAGGCAAAAAGGGTGCGTTACATTGCGGTGGACACGGAAAAGAACGACAAGACTTCACCACAAGCGAGAAAAAGCGTGATGGTATGGGACACGGAAAAACAAGAAGTCGCCGGTAATCACGTTTACGACGTTAAGAAATCGCCCACAGTCGGTGAAACCGCGAAATTCGACAAGTATTCCGCGGAATACGTCGGATCTGGATCGTAGAGCATCAGCGTGCATCAGCAGTTGCTGGTACACCTCGCTAGAAGTTTCGATGCGAGCGTGCTCGATGTGCTGCTGACTAGCGTCCCACATTTGAGACAAACGACTTTTCTGCCGAATAGAGAGTCAGCGGCTCTTCTGTTCCAGCCAGCGCATCAATCGCCATGGTTTCCATGATTCGCTAGGACCTACGGTCGCCTTGGACCAATTTGAATATCTTTGACCGAAGCGGTGAAGATTCATTCAGGAATTGACACCTGGGAGTCCGCTTTGGCACAGCGGCAATAACGGCGCAGCAATACATCTCAGGTGCTCAGAAGTCGAAGAATGCGTCGGAAATTTGTGGTTTGACGCTGGCATGGAAAAAGGGGGAGATTTGCGCTTTGTGAAGTCAGCACTGGATGAAAAAGCACAGCGAGGATCCACGGGTTAAGCTGAGGATGAGACGTAAGTCTGGAAATGGCGCGCCGGAAAAAGCTCGCTTGAAACATACAAGGAAACGCGTGCTACGAAAAGCAAGAGCGCCAAGCAACGCAACGCTGAAAGCTTTGCCTGGCACGGTTACTAGCGCGGCGTCATTACATCGTTTGTGGTCGGAGGAGAAATCAAGATATCTTGCGAATTTCGATGAAGCCGCTCAGCTTGCGCGGCAGGCCAATCGCCTCGGCGAACACCTTCTGACCATAGACATTGCCGAGACGGTTTCGGATACTGCCAACGGCCGGCTTCCAGTCCCGCTCTTGCAAGCGGAAGCGCTGGCGCTCGCGCGAATTGGCTCGTCCGAGCGCGCATTGCAAATACTTACGGAGCTTGGCGGCGAACGCGCGAGCGACGCCGAAACGCTTGGGTTAACTGCGCGAATCTACAAAGAGCTTGGCACTGCGGCAACGGACTCTGCGAAGGCAAAGGAATGGCTGCACCAGGCGCAGCATCTGTATCAACTCGGGTTGGAGAAGGGAGGCAGTGCGTACTGCGGAATCAACGCCGCAACGATCGCTGTGCTGCTGGAGGACTATGACCAGGCGGCCCGTCTCGCCCGTCTGACTCTTCATCAGAAGCCTCAGAATGACGAGTATTACGATCTCGCTACTCGCGCAGAAGCCGCTTTGATTCAGAAAAATGAGGTTGAAGCAGCGAGCTTATATAAGCAGGCATGCTCTGTAGCTGGAGACAGGTGGGCTGACGTTGCATCTACCCGCAAGCAATGCCGAATGTTGGCCCGAAATCTTTACGGAATCCAAAGCAAATTTGATGAATGTTTCCCAAGTGGAGCAATAGCCATATTTGCAGGACACATCATCGATGCGCCCGGGCGTCGGACACCCCGTTTTCCTGCCCAGGCCGAGAAGGATGTTCTCGCGCGAGTAAATCAATGGCTGGTCGAAAAAAAGATTCGGGCCAGCTACAGCTCCGCTGCTGCCGGGTCTGATATTATATTTCTGACAGCCGCGCAGCAGAGTGGGATTAGAACCCATATTATTCTTCCTTTTGCCGCAACAGACTTTATCGAAACCAGTGTGCGCCCGGCCGGCGAGCAGTGGGTTGAACGTTTCCACACTCTTTTGGGAAAGGCTACGTCGGTGACAATTGTAAACGATCAAGCCGCCGGTGACAGATCGGCTGCCTATGATTTTACGAATCGAATGATCGCAGCCAAAGCCATGTTGCGTGCAACCGATATCCAGTTGCCGGTGTTTGGGCTCGCAGTATGGAACCGTTATACTGGTGATGGCGCCGGCGGAACCGCCGATGCCGTAGCCAGCTGGTGCCGAGCGAACATCGAGACCTACGCAATTCACCCAACGGACCCAGCGCTTGACGGTGTAGTGTGCGACACGACCAACGTTACGGCGGTCCCGTTTGAGCGCACGCAGACTGCATTGCCGAAGGGATATCGCACGACCGTGTGCGCCGTGCTGCACATCTACTTTGAAAGTTATTTCAGCATGCGCGAACAAGAGTATCCTCAGTTTCTAGAGCAGGTCCTGACTCCGGTTGCGCAATTAATCGCAACCAGCCAGTACGCTCCGGAGAGCAGCTACGGTCTTGGCGCGGATTACGCGTTCGTTTTCCGCAGCATGCGCGCAGCCGGAATGTTTGCCGGCGAGGTGCGGCAACAGTTAAATGAAAGCACTGAAGGCACCTCAGACCCGCTATTCCAACCGCCCCGAATGTCACTCCATGCCGGCCCCATGTTTTTGATGGTTAATCCAGTACTGAATCAATATTCTCACGAAGGATCCACTCTCACTCGTGCGGCAAGAATGGCGCGGCGATTAACACCGGCCATTCCGTTCTGCACCGAGCCTTTCGCCGCCCTCTCAGCCCTGGAGGCGATTCGCGACTTCCAATTCGAGTACGCTGGCTCTCAGCGCTACCCTGACGGGACGTCAGACAGGCTGTTCATGATCCAATACCGTGGTTACCCAAGTGCATGAATAGGCTCCTTATTATTCCAGATGAAAAGTTCGAGCCTTTGACGCTCGAGCTCAAAACGCGTCTCGTCACCATTGCCAAGGAGCTCCGATGGGAGCACTTGACCGACCTCCTCGCAGCGGAAGGCACGTTTCTCTTAAGCACTATCCATCACGCTGAAAATTCGCGAGAGATTCAGATCTGGAGCAAATCACCTACCGGCTTTGTCGTTATCTGGACATCAAAAGGGAAAAACGACGTTGTCGTTGGGACCGTAACCGCGGAATTGGGGCGCGGCTTGATTAATCAGGTATTTGAATCTGGAAGGCCAGAAGTCAAAGAGGGGGATTTTTTAAACGCCTCCGACTGGACAAACCTCGAACAAAAACGCGGAGCAAAGCTGTGCAGTATGGCGGCGCATCCAATCACGATTTTCGGCCGCTGCGTGGCCATTCTGAGTTTGTCTCAATTCGGAGACACGCGTACGGCTGAGAACGCCGATTACGGCGATGCCCAGAGCGCGGGCGCGGCCGCCTCGCTTCTGGCGCGGCTTATCGAGGACCGGCTGATCCGCTCCTGTTTGGGTCTTGCTCAAGCATGAGACACCGTTCGGTTTGGATCACACCGCCAGACGCACAAAACGCGATTCGGACCGGCCAGGGACGGGGAATTAAGATCGCGATCGTCGATTCAGGCATCGAATTGTCCCATCCTAAACTTCGGCATCTGCGGCTGTTGGATGACATCGGCTTCGAAAAAACCGCCAGTGGAATCGTGGAGCGAACGGTCGGTGCAGGAGTAGATAAATATGGTCATGGGACTGCTGTGGCGTTCGTGATAAATCGGATTGCGCCCGAAGCGCAGCTTGGAAGTTTTCGCGTCCTGGATGAAAATCTCGGCAGTAAATATATCATCATCGAGGAAGCCGTTCGCATCGCCATTGACCGAGGCTATCACATTATTAACTGCAGTTTTGGGAGCGACGCCAAGCTCGAGGCGATCAAACATTTCAAGCCGTGGATCGATTTGAGTTACCGCTATGGAGTTCACGTGGTAACCGCTTGCAACAATGCCGATTTTCGTTCAGCGGAATGGCCGGGCTACTTCCCAACGGCGATCGTGGTCAACATGGCTAAGACCGATAGCGACGATGTCTTTTTCCGATGGGACGTGCCTCCACAAGGAGACTTTGCCCAACACCTGGTAGAGTTTGCCGCGCGTGGAGTGGATTTGGAGTTGCCTTGGAACCAAGGCCAGGTTGTCAAAAGAACTGGCAGTAGCTTCGCCGCTCCACATGTCGCCGGTATGTTGGCGCGTCTCCTGTCACAATACCCCCACCTAAAACCGCCGGTGGCTAAAGCTCTTCTTCAGGAAATTGCCGTGCCTTGGGAACCTTCTTATATCGGTCCCAATAGTTGATACTATGGAGTCGGATGAGTAGGCAAAATTTGCATTTACTCGACCGTAGCGGAATGCGAGAGACGCTTCGGGGCGCCGCGCCACGCTCCAATTTCTTTGATCACGTTGGACCCATTGTGAGTCCTTCCGCCGACCGGCTGGGAGATTTCGTTTGTGAATTGCTTATGCGAGGGCTGGCCTCATGGGCCTGTGACAGGCAAAACATACGTAAAAAGCGCCAGCTCGCGTTTCCTCGGTGTAATTAATTGCGCCGCACCAA
>QHOK01000028.1 GCA_003218755.1 Verrucomicrobiota bacterium | reverse complement strand
GCCGATGACGCGCGTGGTGGGAGCTGGCCGAGGGGTATTATCCACCTGGGCGACGCTTACTGCCGAGAGTAGCAGCAGGATGAAGGAGAAAACGCAAAGCGATCTTAGCATCAGTCTCATAGTTGCTCCTTATTTCCTAGCGCTGATCGTCGCCACATCAGCAACCTTCATTCCTCAAGCAAGAACTTGCGCATTTCTCGAACGACCAACGCTTCGTCTACTATGAACACGTAGTGGCAGGTGTTATGCAATTCGATGACTCGCGAGTTCTTAACGCCCGAGCGAAAGCGCTGGATTGCGCCTTCTACCCACTTCGCGAGCGACTCGATGTCGCGATTGAATTCCTCTTGCCTGGCAGGGTCCAGATACCAGTAGTAGGACAAACGGTATTGAGGTGTGATCTTATTGAAGATGCCGAGCGCAGGAGCCTGGATACGGTCGTACTCAGCCGGCTGTAAACCCTGATATATCTTGCTGGAAATTTCAGGAGGCGTAATCGCTCCAATAACTCTGCCTGAGCGGTCCGTCCGGATCATGTTACATATCGCTGCGAGAGGTTTTCGGTATCCATCGGAACGTGCACTGGCTGCGGCAAAGCGTTGCACCGATTCGAGGTCCGCTGCAGTCTCCTCAGGGGGAGGCGGCGGTTGAGGGAGAGTTGTCCATCCACCCGACCCGATATCTAAAGCATCCAGGTAGACAAGTTTCTTGACGCGATCCGGATAGACTGCACCAATCTTGTTCAATTCCGTTCCGGAAAGGGAGTGCCCAACAAATACGGCCTCGCGTACGTTCAGCTTGTCGAGGACTGTGATGTCGTCGCGCGCTCTGGTGTCAAGGTCATAGCCGTGCGCAGGCTGGCTCGAGCGCCCGAAACCTCGGCGCGTGATGCCGATGACATGGAAACGATTGTTGAACTGGTAGGCAAACTCGTCGAACACGTGTGCGTTGTCTCCAATCCCAGTGAGCAAAACCAAAGTCTGGCCTGTGCCGCCCCAATCCAAGACCTCAAGCTGGACGCCCGGCTCGACCGTAACGAAACTGACTTTATGTCCCGAAGTATCGCAGCCACAGACATTGTTCATCGCGCGTTCTTGTGTCGCCGAACCAGGCACGGCTGACCCAACCGAGGTTGTTGCGTTCCAAACATTTCGGCCAAGTAGTGCCCAGGCGAGAAGGCTACCCAAAATGCCCAGCGCGATCAGGAACCAAACCTTCCATTTTCCCATGACTAAGATCCTCGTCTTTAAGCGACCTAACTAGACAGAGAAGGCACCCAGCACTTTGAGAGTCAACATGCGCATCATCGAAAGCTTACAACAAAGTGCTGGGTTGGCTTCATCGACTGGTTAGACGCTGTTTTCGGACACTTCTATCTCAACAATATCCCCATCCTTCAACTTGTACGTATCGCGAAGATTAACGTCTGTGGCGATCTCAAGGATCATTTCCGGTGGATCTCCATGTTTGCCGGTGTCGGTGTCAGGCCGAAGGATGAATGCTTTCCGATCGACGATCTTGCAGGGCACGATGCTGACAGAAACTCGACCACCATACTCTTCCCTCTCCAGTCGCAGTGCGTTGGCAGGCGTCGGATAGCTCCCACTGGTCAAGTGGACGTTCAATGTGCCCGGAAACAGGCGCATGCCGGTCTTCCGAGTGTAATATGGTTCTAATTTGTCGAGCCAATAAGAGAAGTTGCCCACCCCCGTCCTAATCTCACCACGAAGTATCAGATGCATTTTGCCTCGCCACATCTAACGAAAAATTGGCGAAATTTTTCGGTTATATCTTACGGAATTATTCCGTCTACTCCGGTCGTGTCGCTCGCGATCGTTCGGTGAAAGCGGAGTCATAAGAAATTCTTTAACACGGAGTGCGGGCTCGTAGGAGTAAAAACTCATGGCCCTTCCAGAATTTGCACCCGCTGGCATTGGGTTTCACCCGAAAGGTCCAGGCTCGCTCGCCCGACATTGACTACGACGCTTGGGGACCGAAGTGATTGGTTGCGTTGTTTCTTGAGATCATAGGCACAAATGGAACAGTGATTTCGAGGTAGGAGCTGTGTCTAATAAGAAATCGCGTCCAAAGGGGCGGCGCAGGCGTTCGATCATAGCATTCGAAATGATTCGGCTCGATCGGACGTCAGCTGAACCGCTCCACCAGCAACTTTACCGCCAAATTCGCGACGAACTCAGGTCGGGGATCTTCAGCGACAGTGCTTCTCGACTGCCATCCTCTCGGGCTCTGGCGGCTGACTTGGGGGTAGCAAGGCTGACCGTGAATCTCGCATTCTCAAAACTTCACGCCGAGGGTTATCTTCAAACAAAGGCCGGATCCGGCACATTCGTCGCGGCTCCTCTTCCCGAAACTTTCCTAAGCGCACGTAGGTCGGAGGCTCATCCTCAGACGGAACGTCGAGTTCACGTTTCTGATCGCGTGAGGAGACTTCCGGATCAGCGTGTTGGAAAAGAGTTCGATCTCGGAGCGACTATGGCCGGGCCAGGCGTCGCGCTAACGCCGAGCATTCCCGCAGTCGATGAATTTCCTATCGATGTGTGGGAACGGCTCAGGGCGCAGGTTCTCGCGAAAAAAGGAGCTCACTTATTGCGCTATGCGTCGAACCGTGGCGACGCCGACCTGCGTAAGGCGATCGCAGCCTATTTGTGCGATTTTAGAGGGGCGCGCTGTCATCCGGATCAGATCGTGATCGTCGCCGGAATGCAGCAGGCAATGGTGATCAGCGCAATGGCGTTGGTAAATCCCGGCGAGGCTGCGTGGATTGAAGATCCCGGTTTTCACCAGGCCCGAAGAGTCTTTACTTTTGTCGGCGCTAAAGTAGTGCCTAAGCCGATCGACCATGAAGGAATAGTGATCGCGCGATTACAAAAAGAATCTCTGCCGCGAATCATCTACGTAACGCCTTCCCATCAATTTCCACTTGGGATGACAATGAGTTTCGAGCGCAGGACTGCCTTGCTCGATCTGGCGCGTACTCACGACGCATTTATTTTTGAAGACGACTTCGACTCGGAGTTTCGCTTTACCGGGCCTCCCCTGCCTTCCTTGCAGGGGCTCGACAACTTCAACCGGGTGATCTACGCCGGAACGATGAGTAAGATTCTCTATCCCTCTCTCCGTCTGGGCTACATCGTCGCGCCAGAGCCATTAGTAGATTCGATGGTCAAGATCCGAAGCGTGATGGATCAACATTCGCCCCCAATTGACCAGGCAACCCTTGCTCGGTTCATAACGGAGGGATTTTTCCTAAGCCACATCAAGCGGATGCGGAAATTATATTCAGAGCGGAGAGATTGTTTCATCGAGCAGTTCCATCAGTTGCTGGGTGATCGTTTCACCCTGCAGACTCACGAAGCCGGATTGAACTTCGTCGCCTGGCTGAAGCGCGAGGAGGACTTCCCGAGGATCAGGCGTGTCACCCATGAGATCGGAGTCAGGCCAGTACCGCTATCGACCTTTTGCATCCACGCGAAGCTAAAACCGGCGTTTCTTTTCGGCTTCGCGGCTTGGACTCCAGCCCAAATTCGGGAGAGCCTTCTCAAACTCGCATTGTTACTGAAGTAAAGGGGAGATTTAAAGCCGTGCCTCCTACAAGAAAAAGCTGCACGATCCCTTGGGAGACCGTGCAGCTTTTATTTGTGATACCCCGTGCCGCGTAGATTCAGTCTAAAACGACTACGTGATCAATCATACGCAAATCGCCCATGTTTGCGTAGTAAACACGCACCCGAGTGCCAGGTTTGATCGCGGTTTGGATGACTTCACCCAACCTGTTCACAATGTGACCAGGCCCGTTGAGAACATAACGACCGGGATTATTTGAGCGATCCTCGCGAACGACGAGCGTTTTGGCGGGCTGATAACTGGCAGCCGCGCCTTCCTCAATCGCCGATAGGATGACCGTTCCCGTTACCGTTATTGGTTCTGTGGTAGCCTTGGTACCTTTCGAACCCGGCTGTG
>QHOK01000027.1 GCA_003218755.1 Verrucomicrobiota bacterium | reverse complement strand
ATCCTCGCGATGTTTTTGCCGTTGATCATTTCCAGCGGCGGCAACTCTGGGTCGCAAGCGACCACGCTCGTGATCCGCGCGATGGCTCTGGGCGAATTGCGTTTGAGGGACTGGTTTCGCGTTGTGCGAAAGGAATTACTCTCGGGATTTTCCCTCGGCCTGATTCTTGGAACCATCGGTTTCTTCCGCATCACGCTATGGCAATATTTGCACATTTTTGATTACGGTAAGTATCATTGGCTGGTCGCCCTCACCGTCGGTGCGGCGCTTGTGGGAGTGGTGCTGTGGGGAACTCTTAGTGGAGCGATGCTTCCATTCTTGCTCCGCCGTTGTGGGCTCGATCCAGCAGCGTCATCTGCGCCGTTCGTCGCAACGTTAGTAGATGTAACAGGATTGGTAATTTATTTCAACGTGGCGCTGCTTATCCTTCGCGGCACGCTGTTGTGAACAGGAAAGACTCAGGAGAAATAGAAGTCGACGATGCGCTGTGAAAGCT
This sequence comes from Verrucomicrobiota bacterium, assembly GCA_003218755.1. GTDB lineage: Bacteria > Verrucomicrobiota > Verrucomicrobiia > Chthoniobacterales > UBA10450 > Udaeobacter. The sequence continues at coordinate 3,235 of QHOK01000027.1, read as the reverse complement.
TCGCTGATACTGAGAATTCTTAGGATAACGAGCGCTGTGCTAATCGTGCTGCTCGCTCTGATGCTGTTGATTTACCGGCGGCACATCATCTTTGCGACAATCGCGACGACAGTACTCATGCTCGTGCTGATCCTGATCGCTTTCCAAGTCCAGCGATTGCGCATGCTTGGACGGACGATCGCAAAGCTAGACGAATTGCTAGAATTGCTGCGCGATACCAAGCGCGAGCCCTCGCCGCTTGAGTCGAAGCAGCTCCATCAAGAACTTGCGCTAATCCGAGCCCGTCTACTGCGAGACAGCTCGTTGAAACGCTCGAAAACGTAACACGGCGCTATATCACAAACATCGCGATTGCTGCCGCGAACATCGCAACTGCGGTCAGTCCGACGACAACACGCGATAGCATCGAGCTTGGCTGGTTCTGCATCAGTTTCCGGTCGCAGGCAGCGAGCAGAATCCCGACCAGGAGAAATGGCGCAAGTAATCCATTGATGATCGCAGTCCAGAAAAGCGCACGCACTGGGTTGATACCGGCGAAATCCATGCCGATGCCAAGCAGGGTAGAGAGGATCACTACACCGTAAAAGTAATGCGCCGATTTGAAAGGCAGATCCAAGCCCCCTCGCCAATGAAAAGTCTCGGCGAGAGCGTACGCCCCCGAGCCCGAAAGGGTCGGAATGGCCAACAAGCCAACGCCGATCAACCCGACCGTGTAAAGCGTGTAGGCTAGTGAACCGGCGAGCGGCTTGAGCGCTTCGGCGGCCTGCTTCGAGGTTTCGATATTTTGCATGCCGTGTGCGTGCAGCGTGAGCGCACATGTGAGGATGATGAAATACATCACCACGTTAGAGAAAAATGTGCCGACTCCGACGTCGAGTTTTCGATTATTGATTTCTCGTCCCGTCGCGCCTTCGCGCTGCCGCAGCATTCGGCGACCCATCGCTTTTTCCTCCTCCACTTCCTCTGAAGCCTGCCAGAAAAACAGATAAGGACTGATCGTGGTGCCGAGGATCGCCACGAGATTTTGCCAAGCCCCGTGCCCCTTCGGCCACGAAGGGATGAACGTGTCGTGCACAACGGCACGCCAATCTGGTCCGACAACAAAGGCGGTTATGACATATGCAAAAAGAAACAGCGCCAGCCACTTCAAAATCATCGCGATCTGATGATAACGGAATTGGATCGTCGCATACGCTATTCCGATGCCGAACAGCACCACGAACCAATGTGAGTTGATTCCTGTGAGCATATCAGCAGCGTCGGACATGCCGGCCAAATCGGACCCGACATTGATCGTGTTCGCCGCGAGCAGAGCAAGCGAGAAGATGACGAGCACCCATCTCGGAAACTTCTTTCGCAATGCCCCTGCTAGGCCTCTGCCTGTGACCATCCCGATTCGCGCGCACATGAATTGCACGCACCCCATAAGCGGCCAGGTGATGAAGGCCGACCACAGCATCGAAGTGCCTAGCTGCGCGCCGGCGATCGAATAAGTGGCGACGCCGGACGGATCATCATCCGCCGCGCCTGTAATTAGCCCCGGTCCGAGAACAGAAAAGAAGCGGCGGAGGTAATTTTGTTTCTCCACTCGCGACTTCCGCTGCTTCGTCATTTGCGCAGACGTAGCCGAACAAGCTTGACTCGACCACCGAAACCACGGCGCGGCTGGTGCGGCCGCATCGAACGAACTCTCGTTGCCACAAGTTTAATCATTTATTTCACCATCGCCCTCGTAATTATGCGCGGCGTGATGCTGTAGTGCGCGTGGGCAGTTCTGGAATTGCCGAGGTCAACGATTTGATCGAAGGGACTTTTAAGCTGGCGAACTCGCAGAAACTTTCAGGCGACCTCGCCACGCGGATCAATCGATTGATCAAAGATCGACAGCTTCGCGAAAAATTCGGGCGAGCCGACCGGAAACGTGCCGAAGAACATTTCAGTTGTACGAAGATCGCGGCAAAAACAAAGGCGCTTTACGAAACGCGCTTCTCTAGCGCAACAAGCGCTGAAACTTACCAGGAATAAATCGCTTTGCCGTTTGCGACTGAGACCTGTCTGCCTACCGCAATGCAAAGCGCCGCTGCATTGGGATCGGGGAACAAGTGGACGCGAAAATAAAATGCGGCCTGGCTTTTCTTTAGATCATCCGGCAACGCGCCGTTGCGCAATCCTTCCGGTGGAAACGCCACCTGGCCAAAAGGCATTGCGCCCTTGGACGTATCCTCGGCGATGTAACGTAGCGCGCCGTTGGGCAAATGGCTTTTCCCGTCGCCAAGAAGACTGCCTATCTCGATGCGCACAATCTTGCCGTTGAGATCGAATTTCTGCTGTTCGATTTGTTGAAAAGTATAAATTCTGTCGCTTACCGGCGGCGGCAGTGAATCATTTCCCGCCGCCAAGCCGAACTGACAGAAGGCAAAACTGACCAGAGCACCGAGGTAGATTCTTTTCATGGCGGTGCGGCGATTAGATATCTCGCGCTCGCGACCAAGTCAACGTTGCCGATGAACTACACTTTCGAGGCGCCGGATCAGTGCTGTCTCGCGCTCGGACTGGCCGAAACTGATGGTGCCACCGAACTTTGAGGCGAAGAAGCAGGCGATGGAGTCACAACATTCACATCCATTTTGACAGCAATCAGGTAACCGTAGCGAGCATCCAACTGGACCTTGGTGCCACTCTGGGAATAGATCGGGCCAGAGAATTTATAAAGCACGGCATCGTCCGGGTCCGCGTTTTTGTATCGCCGGAAGGTGTAGGTTGGATAATTCACATTGGTCTGGTGCTCGCGGCCCGTTTCGAAGACCAGTTCTTCATCTCCTTCTTTTTCGGTGTGCTGATCGATCAACCTAACGACAGTTGCTCCCTGACTCTTGTCGCGGCTCTCACCCTTGCTCTGGAGGGGGATAACAGCGTAGCCAGCGAACACATTCAACTGGTTCGAACGCGCGCTTTTAACGGGTTTTCCCGATTCGCCCCAGTCCTCCGACTCGAGCCATTTCCCTCCCTCCTTCCTGGCAAAGGTACCGCCATCAGGCAACCGAATGCGTTCCACTTTCCCGGGGTAACGATCGTAATGACACTCCGCTGGTGGAATCTTGTTGTCGTACGACGACAACTGCAGGTCGACCACCATGTGATTGGTTTCAAAAATCTTTCGCGATCGGTCCATGAACTTCTCAAAACGTGGATCGCTTTGTTCTGCACCGGATAGCGAAAGAGCGGCCAACAGCAC
>QHOK01000026.1 GCA_003218755.1 Verrucomicrobiota bacterium | reverse complement strand
CTCACTGATCCGGTGCTTTTCCCGCGCATTGGAATTCGTCTGCCGGGATTCACGATCGGTCCAAAACGATTAACGGCGCCCGCGCTTCAATTTCGTGAGCTGCCAAAGATCGATCTCGTCCTTCTTTCGCATGCCCACTTTGATCATCTCGATCTGCGAACACTTCGTTGCTTTAACCAAAGCACGAGCGTAATCACTGCTCGCGCCACGAGGGATTTATTGAGACGAACGCGCTTTCGAGACGTCATCGAGTTCGAGTGGGGCGAAAGCAAGACTCTCCAGACTGTTGCCGGCGACATCGAAATTACCGCCTTTGCTGTGAAACACTGGGGCGCACGAAAACAGCGGGATACTTATCGCGGCTATAACGGTTATCTGCTCGAGCGAAACCAACGGCAGATCATTTTCGCCGGCGATACCGCAATGACGGACAGTTTTGCAGAATTGCGAGGACGCGGAGAGATCGCCAAACCCGGCTCTGCCGGGCAGCCCCTTCAATTCACAAGAAATGCTACTTCAGCAGAGGCGACAAGAAGGGGCTGGGCGACCCAGCCGGTTGAATCAACCGGCTGCCCTTCGGGCGCGAAGCGGGTCGACCTCGCGATCATGTCAATTGGCGCTTACAACCCATGGATTCACTCGCATTGCACGCCCGAGCAGGCCATTGACATGGCAAATGCCGCAGGCGCGCGTTTCATCATGCCGGTTCATCATCAAACTTTTCGGCTGAGCTTCGAGCCCTTTCGCGAGCCGATCGAGCGCTTCGTAGCCGCGTTGGGTAACACTCCCGAGCGCATTGCGCTTCGGGAAATCGGCGAGACATTTGTGCTGCCGCTGTAGCCGCGTCTCTGTGAGACGCGTGGCGCGCGTCGCAAACACCTTTAGTAGAGCTTCACGCGGCGAGGGTCGTTCCAACTCCTCGCGCAGCGAAGCGGCTACAGCAGGCCGCTTGTGTCAAGCGCCGGTGGATGCAATGTTTTGCGCGCTTGCCGCCGACGTAGCTCAGCTGGTAGAGCAGCGGTTTCGTAAACCGCAGGTCATGGGTTCGAATCCCGTCGTCGGCTCCAGCATTTTCGACGATTGAACGTTAGGGGTTGAGCGTTGAACGTTGGGCGTTTTAGAATGACAGACTTGTCCGCCTTCTCCAATTCCGTCTCGATCATTGTTCCGACCTTAAACGAGGAGGAAAATATCATCCCCCTTGTGTCGCAAATTGCTGAATCCGCCGTGCCTTTTCGCGAAATTTTGTTTGTCGACGATCACTCTACCGACGGAACCCGCGACAAAATCCGTGGCCTCGCGCGCAATCAGTCGATCCGGCTGATTGAGCAGGATGAGGCAGCCGTCGGATTAGCGGGCGCGATCATGTCGGGCGCCCGCGCTGCTCAAGGGGAAATTCTTCTTGTAATGGACGCGGACCTGAGCCACCCGCCGGAGCGCATTGGAGATCTGCTGGCGCCACTGTTTGCAGGCAAGGCGGACCTGGTCGTCGGGAGCCGCTACGTGAAAGGCGGGTCCACGCCAGGCTGGCCGATCTGGCGCCGGATGGTCTCGCGAGCAGGTGCGGCGCTCGCCTATCCGCTCACTGGCCTCCATGATTCAATGTGCGGCTTTTTTGCCATTAGCCGTTCCCGGTTGCTGGAATTGGCACCGGAAACGAGCGGTTTCAAAATTGTTTTCGAGACAATGGTGCGCGCCGGTGGCGCATTGCGCGTCCGCGAAATCCCGATCACTTTCCGCGAACGCATACGGGGAAGATCGAAAATGTCGCTTGGCATCGCGCTACGATTTTTTTTCCGCTGGGTGCGGGCTATGTTCCACCATCGTGTATGTGGCCTGTATCGTCGTGAGCGGCTGCAAGATCGACCATCAGTAATGTGTCGATAGCTTCGCGCCAACGCCGATATTCGGAGGTCGTTACAACCAGAGACCCCACGAAAGCAGCGCGGATGCATCACGCCAAACGCGACTCGAGCTGTCGCCAAGAACAACGACGATTACGTCTTTGCCGGGACGCGTACCACTCGCGATCAAACATTTGCCCGCGGCGTCGGTGTAACCGGTCTTCATTCCGTTGCAGTAGGGGAACCGCCTGAGAAGCTTGTTCGTGTTCTCAAGTTCGCGCGTGCGGCCATTCGCATAGCGGAAAACAAGCTGCGGAAGACAAACGATCGATCGGATTGTCGGGTTTGCGTAGGCAGCGCGCGCTATGAGTGAGAGGTCGCGCGCACTTGAGTACTGCCCCGGAACTGGCAAGCCATTTGGGTTCACAAAGTGCGAATGCACAGCTCCAAGTTGCTGGGCGCGCCTGTTCATAATCTCGGCAAATGCCTCTAAACTGCCAGCGTTTTCCCGCGCCAGACATCGGGCCACATCATTGGGACTTTTCACCAGCAAAGCCCGCAGGAGATCGATCCGCTGATACGTGTCGCCCGCTTTGATGTTCAACTTCACCGGCTCAGCCATCGTATCTACCGGTTGCACTGTGACCGGCCGGTCCAGAAAACCGCTCTCCGCCACGATGAGAGCTGTCAGCAATTTTTGCGTGCTCGCCGCCGGTCGGATTTGGTCCGCGTTTTTTTCGTACAATGTTTTGCCCGTGTTTGCGTCGACCACGATCACGGAAGCCGCGCTGGTTTTCGGTATACCTTCGGGAGTGTACTCGGTCGGCGCGGGAGGTGTTTCTTCGGTTTCTTTAGCCTTTGCACGTTTCCGGTGTGATTGAGCATGAGTCGATTTCGACGACTTCGTCTTGCGAGCGGGAGTAGGCTCAACATCGGCATCATCTGTGTCCCTGGCTGTGACCGCCTTCGCTTTTCGAACCGGCCCGGAGACCCCGCTCGGCCGCACGGCCTCCGAGTCGACACCCTCCTGCGCCCAAGCGCCGAGTGCCGAAACGAGGACAAATGCGCAAAGGAACCAAATTCGCTTACGCCACATCATGGACGGGAAATTAGCGACAAAACTTTTACCCACGCAAGCGTTACGGGTGATTTTTAAACTGACGCAGTAATCCAATTTGAACGTAGCCGCATGTTCCCTCCTCTGTCATGCTGAGCAAAGCGAAGGATCTCTCGAGGGTTGTCGCGTCATGCAGGGTAATCTGTGTAACCATGCTCCTATGTCATGTTCCTCGCTTCGCTCGGAATGACACAGCTACGATTTCTTGCTGCGCTCGATTAGTTCGATCTCGTACCCTTCCGGTGCATCGATGAAGGCAATTTTGCCGATACCGCTTGCATGCGGCCCATCCGATAATGGATAACCTTTCGCCGCGGCGTGCTTCGCGAACTTGTCCAAGTCGTCCACTTCAAAAGCGAGATGCGTAAGGTCCGGGCCAACCGTTACCGGCCCGCTCTCGTCAAATTTGCAAATCTCAATTTCCTCTTCGCTGCCGGGCGCCCTTAAAAATACGAGTTGCGACCCGCGACCGGAGGTTTGTCGTCGAAGCTCTTCGAGGCCGAGGACATCCTTGTAGAAAGAAACCGTTTTCTCCAAGTCGTGTACCCGATAGCGCGTGTGCAGCAATTTCTTAACCATGGCCTATCTTATTGGTTTCGAGAGATGGATTCAAACTGCCGCGTTCGTTAAGTGGGATTAGCGGCACGAGACAGCTCGCTCAAATTTCCTTGATCTCCCGCTACTCGCGATCTGGACAAAGCCGCTAAAACGGCTTCATTCGCATGCGCGGCGAGCACCGGGCTGAAGCGGGTGTTAACCGAGAGTTGGCGGACTCGCTTTCTTTTTCTGCCATCTCGAGCGCAGTCGAAACTTCTCTTGCTGTATCCAGAGATTTCTCGACTTCGCCTCCGGCTTCGCTCGAATGACAGCGAGACACTTATGAAAAAAATAGGAATTCTTTTTGGCCAGGAACACAGTTTTCCGCCGGCGTTCGTCGAGCGGGTGAATCAAAAGACCGGTG
>QHOK01000025.1 GCA_003218755.1 Verrucomicrobiota bacterium | reverse complement strand
CGCGGTGGTTGCTCCGCTAACTGTTCCGTGGATAGCTGTGCATCTGGGCTGGCGCTGGGCATTTGTGTTCACCGGATTTTTCAGCGCGATATGGCTCATTCTGTGGCTCCTGCTGTACCGGCGCCCACAGCAGCATCCGCGGCTCTCGCCGAGTGAACTGCGGTACATCCAGAGCGATCCCTTCGAGCCTGAAACGAAAATTCCATGGCTGCGTCTGTTCCCGCATCGCCAGACGTGGGCGTTTGTGCTCGGCAAATCGATGACGGACCCGATTTGGTGGTTTTATCTCTTCTGGTTGCCAAAGTTTCTGCATGAAACCCACGGAGTGACCCTCACCGGGCTTGGTCCGCCGCTGGTCGCAATTTACATAGCCGCTGATTTTGGCAGCGTCGGCGGAGGATGGCTCTCCTCCAGTCTCCTCAAGCAGGGCTGGAACGTGAATCGCGCGCGTAAGAGTGCGATGTTGATTTGCGCTTTGTGTGTGGTGCCGGTGCTGTTTGTCTCGCAGGTAAAGGGATTGTGGCCCGCGGTAGCAATCATCGCGTTGGCCACCGCTGCTCACCAAGGCTGGTCGTGCAACATGTTCACTCTGGCTTCTGATATGTTCCCCCGTCACGCCATAGCTTCGGTGGTGGGAATCGGCGGATTTGGCGGCGCCGTGGGTGGTTTGTGTATCTCCTGGCTGGTGAGTCGGCTGTTACAGTGGACTCACAGCTATGCAGTGGTCCTGTTTATGGCTGGTTCAGCCTATCTATTTGCGTTGCTCTTAGTTCATCTTCTAGCGCCACGGTTGGAGCCAGTGCATATCGATTACGTTACGGCCTAGGAGCGACCAAAGAACCGGTTCGCGTGTGAGAGAGATTGAAGTCCGCGTTGTTAACGGTTCGCGGCCATCGGCCAAGAAAGTCTCGGCTTCGGTTGAAACCGTGGGCGCGGGGATTACGGAGATTCGAGAGAGACTTTTGCATGCAAATGAAAAAAGGAAGCGCAGTGTGGAAGTACGTGGCACTGTGGGCCTTATTGGCGACACAGGACTTGTGGGCGGAGCCGCACCTGAAATCGATCAAAGTCGCCATTACCAATCCTACGGGCGAGAATCGTCCGGCGGAAAACATTGTCCTGCCAGTTCCGGAATTGAAAAAGATAGCTCCTGATTTTTACCCTGGCTCGCAGATCGTGACTGCGTCGAACGCCAGCACGATTGCCGAAGATGCGACTGTGTTGCATCCAACGGAACTTCCTTCCCAGGTGGATGATCTCGACCGCGACTCCACCCCGGACGAACTCGCGTTCCAGATCGATCTAAAGCCGCACCAGACTCGGATCGTAACCATTACGTGGGGTGCGGTGGACCGCATCTTTCGTCTGCGCGGCGATTACGAGAAGCAGACGAATGCGATCTTTACCAAGAAGATCGATGGTGTGGGCTGGGAATCGAAGCGCGACGCTTTCCGTCTGTACTTTGACAAGCGCAACGCGATTGATCTTTTCGGCAAGGCGAGGCCGAGTTTGCAGCTCGACCGGTACGCGACGCCTGGCTACGTCTATCACAACTATTCCCCCGATGGCCGCGACATTTATCTGGTCGCCGACGCATTAGGTATCGGCGCTCTTGCGGGATGGGTGAACGGCACGGCAGAGCACGTTGCGGACGTTGATGACCGCGGGTACCGCATCGTTTCTACCGGCCCGGTGCGCGCGATCATCGAACTCACTTACAAAGGCTGGAAGATCGCGGGAAAGAACGTTGACCTTCAGGAGCAAATTACGCAATGGGCAGGCGAGCGCGGCTTCCTGCAAACCATCGAATCGAGCAACGCGGGTGATCTGGTATTTGCAACCGGTCTCACCCAACAGCAAGGAATTCCCGAATTGCGTTCTCCGGCGACGGATGATCCGGCATGGCTGGCGATGTGGGGCGAGCAGGCTGTGGAAGGCGGAAACAAGGCGGTCTCGCCGATTTTGCGAGGAAGCAATTTGGGCCTGGCCATTGTCATGGCTCCGGGCAGCGGAGCGGCCGTGAACAAGGACAGCAAGGACTATCTGTTCACGTTTCCGCTGAAGAATGGTATTGCTTCCTGGTATTCGCTGGCTGCCTGGGACCAGGAGGGGACAAATGATCCGATCGCCGTGGACGGCGCGGGCGAACCGCGATATTACGTGGCGCGTCTTGCGGACATTGACCACATGACCTCGCAAGAGCAGCTGCTCGCCTACGTGAAGCAGGTTGCTGGCCGGTTGAAGACGCCGGTAACGGTCAAGGTGCTTTCGAGCGCAGCAGAAGCGCAATCGGCACCGGCCGATAGTTTGCATCCGATCGGCTCGCGGACCTATAAGCAAGCGATCGACCTCCTGCAGAAAGAAATAGACCGCACCGCGGCGAAGTGGGAGCCAGTCATTGCAGCGGCACCGCCGAGTGGTGTCGGTGACAGCGCTGGCGACGCCTTCTTTACCGATGGTGATAACCAGACCGGTGAATGGAAACCCCAAAAGGGATTCTTCTGGACAGGTAGCTTCTGGACGGCAGAGCTATGGAAGATGTACTCCCTCACGCATGACGAGAAGTACCGCCGTTGGGCAGAACTTTGGAGCTCAGCTCTTGTAGGCAAGGAGTTCGAGCAGAATCATGACACCGGTTTTCTTTACTTCTATTCTTCAGTCCCCGGATTTCAGCTGACCGGTGATCCCAAGCTGCGCGCCAGCGCTCTCCGCGGGGCCGATCATTTGGTGCAGATGTTTAATCCGGTCACACAATTGATTCCCGCATGGAGTGCAAACGGAGACGACACGATCATCGACACTATGATGAACCTGCAACTTCTGTGGTGGGCGAGCCATGAGGCTGGGGATTCCAAATATCGCGATGTCGCTCTGAAGCATGCTCTGCGCGCGGCGGACTGGTTTATTCGGAATGACGGGTCGGTGATACAGTCGGTTCATTACAACCCTGGCGACAACCGTCAGCAATTCCAACTCAGCGGAAATGGAAGCTTCGTATTTCCGAATGACGCAAAACCAGGTGAGCGCGTCTTCTATCACACTCATCAGGGATATTCCTGGGAAACGAGTTGGTCGCGGGGTACAGCTTGGGCCCTCTACGGATTTGCTACTGCATATCGTGAGACCAGGGATCCGAAGCTTTTGCATACCGCGCAGACAATCGCAGACTATATCATCGCCGAACTGCCAGAAGACGGCGTGCCCTGGTACGACTTCTGCGATGAAGGAGTCATGTATCGCAATCGCGACACTTCTGCGGCAGCGATCGCCTCCGGCGGCTTGCTCCAGTTGGCTGCGCTCACGCGAGATGCGCATAAGGCGCAGGCATATCGAAGTCAGGCAGAGCGCATCACTCACTCATTGATCGACCGCTATCTGACGCCCACCTACAAAGGAGATGCGACGCCTCCGGGAGTTTTGCGGCATGGAAGCGGTACGCATCCTGCCGATGGCATGCTAATTTATGGACAGTACTACTTGCTCGAGACGCTGATCCAGCTCGATTCCGCAATCTCGACCGGGAACCGGCCGGCGGCACAATAAGCGGGAAGCCCGTCACCTGCACTTGCCGTTGCTCGCGGCCTTTGAGAACAAAGGCAGCATTGCGCGCGCATACGGCGAGTATCGAAGTACAGAAGGAATTTAGGAGCGCGCACCGGCTCACAACCACCTCCGATGACTACCACAACCTGCCTGTGGGGACTGTTATTTCGGGAACGCGGTTTAAACCCCCCGAAACCCATGTTGATCCTCTTATGCCACTCATGTTGTGCCACTCATGGCCCCGGAAGATCAATTCCGCCGAACTCTCCTGGTGCCTCTTTAATCCATCTCAGAGCGAGGGGCTAGGTCGGGCAAAGTTGGTTCGGATAAACGCGAGTAAGGTCGGGAG
>QHOK01000014.1 GCA_003218755.1 Verrucomicrobiota bacterium | reverse complement strand
GGACGTTTTCATCTCAACAAAGAAAACCAACTGATGATCATATGAAGGCCGAGGATTCACAGAAGCTCATCGCCGGGAAAATCCTGCGTGGCGAAAGTCCACTCAACCTCGAGATGCCGTTCGAAAAGCTGGAGGGCTTTCTCACGCTGACTGAGTCGTTTTATGTTCGCACACATTTTCCGATTCCCTCGATCCATAAAGATGCATGGTGGCTGCGCGTCGAGGGCGATGTCGAGAATTCATTCGCCATCAATTACGAACAACTCCTCGAATTAGCATCGACGACGATTCCGATGACTCTGGAATGCGCCGGCAACAATCGGAGTTTTCTCGAACCGAAAGTCAAAGGAGTGCAATGGGGCCTTGGTGCGGTCGGCACAGCGGAATGGACCGGCGTGCCATTATCGATCCTGCTTGATCGAGCTGGCATGAAAGCAAACGCATCTGAGGTAATTTTGGAAGGAGCGGATGGCGGTATGCTCGAAGATCCAAAGAGTCCGCCGGGCCAGTTGAAATTCGCCCGCAGCATTCCTATTGAGAAAGCGCGTGCCGACGTTTTGGTCGCGTACAAAATGAATGGGAGCGACCTTGCGCCTCAACACGGCTTTCCGGTGCGCGCAATTGTGCCCGGCTGGTATGCGATGGCTTCAATTAAATGGCTGCAGCGGATCATTGTCACTGACCAGCCGTTCACCGGATATTATCAGACGATCGATTACGCTTACTGGAAGAGGCGAGCGGAAGTCGCTGAGCTAACGCCGCTGACCGAAATGCAAGTCAAAGCGCAAATCGCCAAACCAGCTGAAGGCGACGTTGTTCCAGCAAATTCGGGGGTGCGTGTTCAGGGTACTGCATGGACGAGCAACGGCGAAATCACTAAGGTGGAATTGAGCACGGATGGCGGATCCACGTGGAACGACACGAATTTGCTCGGAGAACCAAAACCAAACGCGTGGCGGCTTTGGGAATTCAATTGGCAAACGCCGGCCGCGGCGAGAACACAAACGCTGATTGCTCGCGCGACCGACTCACTCGGCCGAACGCAACCCGTGGAACGCGATCGGGATCGCGGCACTTACATGATCAACCATCTTCTGCCGATTGAAGTAGAGGTGCGGTGACTTATTCTGGGGAGCGCACGCGCCTCGCGATCGCGAACTTTGCCTAGACTGCTTCATCGCTAGCTGTGAACGAAATCAAAGGGAAGCCTGTTTCGGCGGGACGCCGAAACCAGCACGCGGGACGCGTGCGCTACCCGGAGCGAAACACCGATCTTGTTGAAGTTCGTCGGGGCTTGGCGTTAAATCTGGGTCGATGTCGCTCGTTTTTAAAACCATCCAAACCGAAGGCATCGCCGAGCTTTCTTATCTCGTCGGAGATGATGATGAGGGAATCGCAGCGGTATTTGACCCACGCGCGGATTGCGATGTTTACATCGAGGCGGCGCGCGAAGCCGGCGTGGCCATCACGCACATTTTTGAGACGCATATTCATGCCGATCTCGTGAGTGGCTCGCGCGAACTATGCGCGCGGCTTGAATCGGCGAAGATTTACGCCAGCGGCGAAGGCGGCGCAGAGTACGGGTTCGCACCGGAGAAATTAAAAGATGGCGATCGATTCACATTTGGCGACGTGCTGGTGACGGTGCGGCATACCCCGGGACATACACCGGAGCACATGTCCTATTTGCTGGCTGAGGCAGATCATCCCGATGAGCCGTGGGCGGTGCTCACAGGTGATTCGCTTTTTGTTTCTTCTGCAGGACGTCCAGACTTATTAGGCGAGAAACACACCAAACAGCTCGCCGAACAACAATTCCATACGCTGCACGATTTTTATCTGAACCTGCCCGATCACGTGATGATTTACCCCAATCACGGCGCCGGTTCACCGTGCGGGGCGGATATTGGTGCGCGGTTAAGCAGCACCATCGGTTACGAGCGACGCTTCAACAAATTTTTGCAGTTCGATGACGCGCAAAAGTTCATCGACTACGCGCTCAAGACCGCGCCGCCGATCCCACATTACTATCCGATCATGAAAAAAATAAACGCTAAAGGCCCGAAAGTGCTCGGAAACCTTCCACGCGTTCCCGGTCTTCCACCCAAGGTGTTCAAAGACGCAATCGAAAAAAAGGCTGGCGTCCTTGTTGATGTGCGCAACATGCTCGCGTTTGGCGGCGGTCATATCGCCGGCGCGCTCAACATCGGTGGCACACCCATTCTCTCCATTTGGGCAGGCTGGATGCTGGATCCAGAAGAGCCGATTCTTCTGGTGCTCGAAGATGACGACGATTTTGAAAGGATCGTGCGTTTGTTTGTTCGGACCGGATACACGAAATTCGCCGGCTATTTAATGGGTGGAATGAAAGCGTGGCACGCCGCGGGATTTCCGCTGGAACGGATCGGACAAATGAGCGTGCACGAGCTGAACGAACGAAAGTCTTCGTTGCAGGTCATCGATGTGCGTTCGCCCGGTGAATGGAAAAAGGGTCATGTTCCGGGAGCGCATCACGTGTATGTCCCGGAGCTTGGCAAGCGAGTAGGGGAGCTTGATCGCGATAAGCCGACGGCGGTTTACTGCGGCAGCGGCTATCGCGCGAGCATCGCCACAAGCATCCTAAAGCAGCAAGGATTTAACGAGCTTTGGAATGTTCCCGGCAGTTGGGAAGCGTGGAAAAAGGCGAAACTGCCAGTAGAAGGAGCCGCAGCCGAATGAATGCCGCGACAGCGTTGCCGCGTCGATCATTCGGCGAAACGATGCGCGCCGACGTGTGGTGGACTCAGCCGCTGCTCGTCTTTATCGGGTTGTCGATTTTCATCATCTATTCCACCTGGGCTGCGTTTCAGGGAAAGAATTATTTCGTCGGCAATTACATTTCGCCATTTTATTCGCCGGAAGTTTTCGGCGATTCACCGCACAGTTGGTTTGGACCGAAGCCGACCTGGTGGCCGGGCTGGCTCATTTTTTCTCCGGCGTTGTTAGTTCTTTGGGCGCCGGCTGGCTTTCGAGTCACCTGCTATTACTATCGCGGCGCCTATTACAAAGCGTTCTGGGCTGATCCGCCCGCGTGCACCGTCGGCGAACCGCGCAAGAGCTATTGGGGCGAGCGTTCATTCCCGCTGATCATGCAAAACGTGCACCGCTACTTCCTGTATCTTGCGCTCGTGTTTCTGGTCATCCTGTCGATCGACGTTTGGAAAGCGCTCTGGTTTTCAGATGGATTTGGAATTGGCGTTGGTACAATCGTGCTCGCGATCAACGTCGTTTTACTCAGTGGTTACACTTTTGGTTGCCACTCATTGCGGCATTTGGCCGGCGGCTTTCTCGATCAATTTTCAAGATCACCAGCATGTTATCGCGCCTACGCTTGCGTCACGTGTTTCAATCGCCGCCACATGCTCTGGGCGTGGCTTAGTTTGTTCTGGGTCGGTTTCGCCGATCTCTACGTGCGCCTGTGCGCAATGGGAATCTGGCACGATTTCAGAATCGTTTAAGCGATGAAGCGAGATGCGTTGAAGCGGACTAAGTTACTCGCGAACGAACGCTTCAACCTTTTAACGCTTCAACGACTCCCATGCCCGACTACGAGACTTTCGAGCACGATGTGTTGATAATTGGCGCGGGCGGCGCGGGATTGCGGGCTGCGATTGAAGCATCGGCTGCGGGTGTTCGCGTCGGACTTGTTTGCAAATCGCTTCTGGGCAAGGCGCACACGGTGATGGCCGAAGGCGGAATTGCGGCGGCGCTAGCCAATGTCGATGAACGCGACAATTGGAAAGTGCATTTCGCCGACACCATGCGCGGCGGTCAATACGTAAACCAGTGGCGCATGGCCGAGCTGCACGCGAAGGAAGCACCCGATCGAGTGCGCGAGCTTGAAGCATGGGGCGCCGTTTTCGATCGCACGAAGGACGGCCGAATTCTGCAAAGACATTTCGGCGGGCACAAATATCCGCGGCTAGCACATGTGGGTGATCGCACGGGCTTGGAGATGATTCGCACATTGCAAGATCACGGCGTTCACCAGGGAATCGATGTGCACATGGAGCACACCGTTCTTTCACTGCTCAAAGACGGCAGCCGCGTGGTTGGCGCCTTCGGCTACGAGCGCGAGAGGGGGCGCTTCAAAATCTTCGGGGCCAAAGCAGTCGTGCTGGCCACCGGCGGGATCGGCCGCGCCTACAAAATCACGAGTAACAGTTGGGAATACACTGGAGATGGACATGCTCTCGCATATGAAGCCGGTGCGGAACTCATCGACATGGAGTTCGTTCAATTTCATCCCACCGGAATGGTCTGGCCGCCGAGCGTGATGGGAATTTTGGTCACCGAAGGCGTGCGCGGCGAAGGCGGAATTCTGCTCAACAAAGATGGCAAACGCTTCATGTTCGAGGCGATCCCGGAAAATTATCGAGCCCACACTGCGGATGATGAAGAGGAGGGATGGCGCTATTGCCAGGGGCACAAAGACGCGCGCCGCCCACCCGAGTTGCTTACGCGCGATCACGTGTCGCGCTGCATCGTGCGAGAGATCAAAGAGGGCAGGGGAAGTCCGCACGGCGGCGTTTATCTCGATATTTCGTGGATCAAACAAAAAATGCCGAATGCCGCCGAACACATTAAGCGAAAACTTCCAAGTATGTATCATCAGTTTAAACAACTGGCCGACATCGACATCACAGAGCAACCGATGGAGGTTGGACCAACCACCCACTACATCATGGGCGGGGTGCGCGTTGATCCCGACACACAAATGACGCGTCTCCCTGGGCTGTTTGCTGCCGGAGAATGCGCAGCAGGCATCAACGGCGCAAATCGTCTCGGCGGCAACTCGCTCTCCGACCTTTTGGTGTTTGGAAAACGCGCCGGCGAATACGCGGCAAAATTCGCCAGAGAAAATCAGCACGGCCAGATCAACACAAACGACATCGATAGTGCGGCACGCGAGGCTCTCGCTTCGTTCGAGCGCAGTAATGGCGAGAATCCTTATGCGATCCAGAAGGATCTGCAGGAAACGATGCAAAATCTCGTAGGCATCGTGCGCACCGAAACTGAAATGCGCGAAGCCTTGGAGAAGATCGGTAATTTCAAAACGCGTGCTAAAAAAGCCGCCGTCACGGGCAATCGCGAATACAATCCCGGTTGGCACACCGCGCTCGATTTAAAAAATCTGCTGACAATTTCAGAAGCTATCACGCGCGCCGCGCTGGACAGAAAAGAAAGTCGAGGCGCGCAATTTCGCGAAGATTATCCTGATAAAGAGGAACGTTTCTCGAAGGTGAACACGATTATGTCGAAGGCCGCGGACGACTCGATGCAAGTGCGCCTGGAACCTTTGCCGGAAATGCCGGATGATTTGAAGCAAATCATTGAGGAGAATCGTTGAAGGGTTGAAGCGATGAAGCGGGCAGAAAACCATGCCAAGCCGTATCAGACATTCGAAGATCTGGAAGTCTATCAAGTCGCACGCGAATTTCGGAAGGCGATGTATCGAGTTGGCAGACGCCTGCCTGAGATCGAGAAACTTATACTGGCGAGCCAAATCCGGCGGGCAGCTGTCTCGTTAACAAACAACATCGCTGAAGGTCACGGGCGTTTTGATTTCCTGGAGCAGATCAAGTTCATGCTGCAAGCACGCGGATCGCTCGAAGAGTTGCTCGATGACTTATTCCTCGGCCGCTTCAACCCTTCATCGCTTCAACGCTTCAACGAATGACCGCCACATTCAAGATCTGGCGCGGCGACGCGAAGGAGGGCGGGTTTCGGGATTACGCCACCGAAGTCGCCGAAGGCATGGTTGTGCTGGATGCGGTAATTCAGATTCAGGCCGCGCAGGCACGCGATCTCGCATGTCGATGGAATTGTAAGGCAGGAAAGTGCGGGTCGTGCTCGGCGGAAGTCAATGGCATCCCGAAGCTAATGTGCATGACACGCCTGAGCGAGTTGCCGTTGGAAAAACCGGTGACAGTTGAGCCAATGAAAACCTTTCCGGTCATCAAGGATTTGGTCACAGACGTCTCGTGGAATTTTCGCGTGAAGAAAAAGATCAAGCCGTTCAAGCCGCGACTGCCCGACGCGCCAGACGGCACCTGGCGGATGCAGCAGGAGGACATTGATCGTGTCCAGGAATTCCGGAAATGCATTGAATGTTTTCTTTGCCAGGACGTTTGCCACGTGCTGCGCGACCACCAAATGCACGAGAAATTCATCGGGCCGCGTTTCCTCATCCACGTTGCCGCATTGGAGATGCATCCACTCGATACGGAAGATCGGATCGAAGAATTGCGAAGCACGCAGGGAATCGGCTACTGCAACATCACGAAATGCTGCACGAAGGTTTGCCCGGAGAGCATTCAGATCACCGACAACGGCATTATTCCGCTAAAGGAGCGCGTGGTAGATGAGTTTTACGATCCGCTGGGTTGGTTCTGGAAAGGGCTGAAGAAATTGTTAAACCGTTAAAAGAGTTACAAAGTTACAAAAGTGATTCTGTTTCGTCTTAACCATGTAACTCCTGTAACTTTGTAACTCTCGCGAAGACATGAGCGAACTGAAACGGCTGCACAAAGATGCAATCCCAGCCGCTCTGGAAAAAGCGGAGCGTTACCGTTTGCTCAACGAACCCGGCGAAGCAGAGAGTATCTGCCTCGACATTCTCCACGTTGATCCGGAAAATCAGCACGCAATCATCACACTTTTGCTCGCGTTGACTGATCGTTTCGAGAAAGGCTACGGCGTCAGCGATTCGCAAAGCAAAGAATTGCTGGCGCAGCTCAAATCGGAATACGACCGCGCTTATTATTCTGGAATCGTGGCGGAACGTCGCGCGAAGATGAAACTGCGGCAGCACACGCCAGGCTGCCGGTTTCAGGCGTACGATCTTTTGCGTGAGGCCATGAGCTGGTTTGAAAAAGCCGAACCGCTTCGCCCGGCAGGTCACGACGATGCCATTCTGCGCTGGAACACCTGTGCGCGAATCATCGAACGAAACAAGCTCGTTCCGCGCGAGGAAGAAGAACCCGTCGAATTTCCCCTGGAATAGCTGTAGCCGCTTCGCTGTGCGAAGCGCATTTCGGTCAACGCACGACCCCACGTCGATTTCAGGATGAAAAACCCCGAAGACGAATTTACTCGATTCGAGCACGTGGGCTGGGAACGCGTGGCGGATAAATACGATTTGGTGTGGTCGTCGCTGACGCGGCAGTTCATTTCTCATCTAATCAGCGCAGCCCAAGTTTCGACAGGCATGTCGGTATTGGATGTCGCTTGCGGGCCCGGTTACGTGTCTACCGCAGTAAAAGAGGTAGGTGCTGTTCCAACGGGAATCGATTTCTCTGAAAAAATGATTGCGATCGCAAAAGCGATGTTCCCGGACATTTCATTTCTTCAAGGCGATGCTCATGAGCTGCCGTTTGGAGACGCCAGTTTTGATCGGGTTTTGGTTAATTTTGGTTTGCTCCACGTCTCACATCCCGAAAGAGCATGTGCGGAAGCATGTCGTGTTTTAAAACCCAAGGGGCGATTGTGTTTCAGCGTCTGGGCCGGTCCGGCGAAAAATCCTGGCGCCAGGATCGTTAATGACGCGATTGAAGCGCACGCCGACCTGGATGTCGGCTTACCCGAAGGCCCGCCGCATTATTTATTCGGCAAGAGGGAAGAGTGCAGAAACGTGTTGGAACAATCCGGTTTTGATGGCGACTCGATGGGGTATGAAACGCGCACCGTGGAATGGCATCTGCCAACTGCGTCCTATTTCTTCGAAGCAGAACGCGACGCCGGTGTCCGCACGGCCGGCCTTCTAGCACGCCAGTCACCACAAAGGTTAGATGCGATTCGTATTGCCATCGAAAATGCAATGAAGCGGTACGCGAAAGGCAACGAGTTCGTTTTGCCAATGACGGCACACATGATTGTCGCGGCGAAACCGGTAGCGTTTCAGCCGTTCGCCTTCACGGACCTGTGAGTGACATAGCAGATCCAGAGAAGCATTCGTTTGACGCGAGTGTGACGCGAAGATGGCCGTGGCTTTGGCCGGCACTTGGTGTGTGTCTGGGTGCGATAGCGTTTGCAGTCTCCCTCGTCGGCACGGAACTGCTACGCCTCGAATCCTTGCGAGTCTTTGCAGTCCTGTTGCTGGTAGGCGCAGGTATGCTAGCCGTGCTGGCTTGGAGTGACAGCCAATGGTCACCTGCGTTTCCAGCAGCTCGAGGCACTGGCTCCGCAACCTCAAACTTCAGCATCTGGCGAAGGCGATCATCTCTAACACTATTGGCCGGAGCGGTGCCTTTATTGGCATTGTCGCACGTAACCTTCCTAACTACGCCTCGTGCGACATTTGGCGCGGCAGGCTGGCTATGGGTGGCGGCAATCGCTTTGGTCATGGCTGCGGCCGCACTTCAGAGTAGCGCTGAGTCGCCGCGAAACGGGGGCGCTACAGGGCCGCTGGCGTGGAGTTGGTGGGAGGTTACTATTGTGGCATCAATTGCAGTCGTCGCGCTGGTGTTGCGCGTCTCGAACTTGAGAGATGTGCCCTTCAATATCTACCCAGACGAGGTCATGACAGGGCTGGTGGCCGAGCGGGCTTACCTCAGCGGACCAAGCCCCGCGCCTTCCGTGTTCAGCACGCTGTGGAGTGACATCGACCTTCCGGCGCTGTGGTTTGCGATTGTGGCGGAAGCGTTCAAGCTAGGCGGCATAGGGTTGGCTACGGTCAGGTTGCCCGCCGCATTGTTCGGTGCGGCAACGGTGCTGCCGTTTTACGGACTGGTGCGCGGTATATGGGGGAGAGTTGCGGCCATCGCAGGGGCGAGCATTATGGCATTCAGTGCTACGAACGTGCACTACAGTCGTATGGCGCTGAGCAATATTACAACGCCATTCTTCTGGGTGGTATGCTTCTACTTTTTGATACGTGGCCTGCGCAACCGCAGGTCCGCAGACTGGACGCTGGCCGGATTGGCCGCAGGTATAAGCGAACATTTCTACTACGGGACACGCCTGTTGCCGTTCATTTTGATGACCTTTGTGGTGTATCTTTCAATAGTCCATTGGTCCGAGGCTAAACAATACATTACACAAGTCGGGTGGCTCGTGGTGGGATACCTGATTGGATTCGGTCCGTTGCTGACTTATTTCGTGACCCACCCGGGCTTTTACTACGGGCGGGGCGCGGGTCTGATCACTTGGAACCGGATACCCGCGACCTGGCATGACTTACAACAAATGTGGACCACGCTCTGGCCGATCTTGTCCGAGAACCTCCTGGGCATTAGCACTCACAGTGCGCAGGACATCATGTATTACGCTCCGCTATTGCTGAGGGCGGAGGCCGCGTTGCTTGTTCTGGGAGTGGCCCTGCTGGCGTGGCGATGGCGACACCCAGCGGCGTTTCTATTACTGCTGTCTGGGGTGGCTGTACTCTTCGTCGGGGGCACGCTGGTCCTTTACCCTAATAGCTCGCCACCGATGCTGGCGCATTGGACGCCAGCTTTCCCAACCTTCTACGCGGCAATCGCGGTGTCGATTGGAGCATGGGTCGGATCTGCGGAGGCTTGGCTGCCTGGAAGATGGAGATGCATAACGACCGCTGTCGTAATCGCGGGATTGATAACGTTGGCCTACGCCAATGTTCACTTTTACTTCTACAGGTATTACGCGAACCCGGAGAGTTTGACGAACGAGCGCTATAAGTTTGCGCAGAGACTGTACGAGGTGCAGACAACGCAAAGCCGCTACATGGCTTCGCTTGGGCCAGCTTACCGAGTAGTAGCCGTGGGGCAATCACCGTACCCATACGATGCCGAGATAACGCGTTATCTTGTGCAAGGGCAGGAATACATCACGATACGCGACCCCACCGGGCAGCTCTCACTCGATCACGTGGCCGGCAAGGGGCTGGCGTTTCTGTTCTTTCCAGGGAACGAGCAGTACCGCGAGTTAATCCGTGAGCATTATCCGCCGGGGAAGGAAGGAGAGGTCCGCAATCCGGTAGGGGGGCATGTGTTCTATACGTATGTAGTGGAGCCAGAAATCATTCGAAGTGATTCTCAACCGCGCTAACTAAACGAGAACGGGTTTCCCGCTGGCGATTACCCTTCATAGGATTGCGCCGCCGCAGCTGGAGCCGGCGCCGGCCGTGCAGCCGAAGCAATGGTCGCCGGTCATGATCTGGCGATCTTGGAGTGAATCCGGATCGACGTCCCACAGAAACATCGGCTTATTCCCGCCATTGCAGCGGGACCATTGCATCCCGAGCTGTTGATTAAAATCACAATCATAAACTTCTCCGCGCCAGCCCACGCTGACGGTGTTGCGGCACATCAAACCATCAATGGTTGCGGGGTTAAACGCTTGAATCAGCAGCTCCATGTATTCATCCAGTTTATTGTTATGCCACAGATAACTCGCGAACCGGCCGATTGGAAGATTCGTCAGCGTGTACAGATTGTTAAACACAATTCCGAAATGCTTTTTGAGCTCCCGCTTATAATCGGCCTCAAGCTCGTTTTGCGACGGCGGCAAAAACGCGCCGACGGGATTGTAAATAAGATGCAGCAGCAGGTCCGGGTCGATTCCGTAGCCTAAGGAGTTGAGCACTTGCAGAGCAGCGATGCTGCCTTCGAAAACGCCTTCGCCCCGTTGCGCATTAACATTTTCAGGCGTGTAACATGGCATCGATGCGACGATCTCGACCTCATTGCGCGCGAGAAACGCAGCGAGGTCCTCGTAACCGCGCTCGAGCAAAATCGTGAGGTTGCAGCGGTCGATGATGTGCCGGTGCGGTAGCAACGATTTCACCTGCTCAATGAAGTAGCGAAAATCCGGAATCATTTCCGGCGCTCCGCCGGTAAGATCAACAGTGGGAACATCGGTCCGGGCCAGCCAATCAATGATCCGGTCGATCGTCTTGCGCGCCATGATTTCCTTGCGCTTCGGTCCGGCGTTTACGTGACAATGCATGCACGTCAGGTTGCAAAGCTTGCCTACGTTGACCTGCAGAATCTCAGGACGCCCGCGGCTAAGCGAAATCGAGTGTTCCGCCAGTTTCTGCGCAAACCTATTCATTTTAGATCAGCAGCAACTGCCGCCGTCGCAGCATTTGCTGTTCGCCTGGGTTGTAGCGTTGTAATCCTGGCCTTTCGTTTCCTTCGGATGGCGGAGTGCCGTTCGCGAACAATCGAACGGCTTTGCCTCAGCCAGAGGCACCTCGACGACCGGGTCGACGAATTCGAAGAACTCGCGATAGGGCGCTTTCCTGTAGAGATTGTAAGTCTTATCGCAAACCGCGTAGCGCCTGCCGCGTTCCATTCGGTGATTGTCGTCGTCGAGTACTTCGTTGAATGGCCCGCGATAAATGACGGCTTGGTTGCGCTCGAAACATTCGCCCTGTTTTCCTTTGAACGCTTCGATCGTGACCGAGCGAAACTCGATCCCCTGCACCGTGCGCCACGGTTGCGCGTTTCGTTTCAAGATTTGGATCCCATAAAAGCCGGCGTTCTCAAAGGCGGCCAGGAAACCATCTTCGGTAAGCGCACCGGATATGCAGCCGCTCCACAACTCTGGATCGT
This sequence comes from Verrucomicrobiota bacterium, assembly GCA_003218755.1. Lineage (GTDB taxonomy): Bacteria > Verrucomicrobiota > Verrucomicrobiia > Chthoniobacterales > UBA10450 > Udaeobacter. Next base: position 1,449 of record QHOK01000014.1, on the reverse strand, counting down.
TTTGCATTTCTTCGGGAACTTCTTCATCGCTCACGATGTCGCAAATCACCGCGTGGCCGCCTTTTTTCAGAATCCGAAAGATTTCTTCGAACAGCTGTCGTTTTGACTTCGGCTCGACCAGATTAAGGACGCAATTTGAAACGACCACGTCCACCGAATCGCTCACAATCAGCGGGTGTTTGACGCGCAATTCTTCAGCCAGTTCATCCGCTGCGAGAAATGAAGCAGCATTTGTGATCGGGGTTTGTTTCAGTTGTCGATCTAACAATTCGAGATCGAGCGCCAAGTCTTGAATGCGGCCCGTGCGAAATTCCACGTTCGCGTAACCGATGCGCTCCGCGACAATCGGTGCGTTCCGGCGCGCCACCTCCAGCATTTCGTCGGTCATATCGACTCCGATCACTTTGCCTTTCGGACCTACGATTTGTGCAGCGATGAAACAGATTTTGCCTGTGCCGCTGCCCAGATCGACAACGGTTTCGCCTTCTCGCAAATAACGCGAGGGATCACCGCAACCGTAATCGCGCTCAACCACTTCCGGTGGAATTACTTTAAGATGCTCAGATTGATAATCCACGGGACAACAGAGTTTGTCCGCTGGTTCTTTCGCTCCCGCCGCGTAGCGTTGGCGAACGATCGCTTCTTTAGCATTGCTTTCGATCATGTTGATCTGAAGTTTTAACAGGCTGCTTTATTCCTGAAAAGCATGCAGTTCTACGCCGCTTGAGTCTTGCACAACGCGTCGCGCGCAATCTTCGTGACCCAGATTGTCACGATGATCGTTGCGAAAAAACCGACGCTCAGGAACGTCCAGTACTGCCAGCTATGTTTCACGGCTTCGCCACCGGCAGCGGCTGCGACCGCCGCTTTGCTGGCCGCGCCGATGTAGACATAGAGAAACGTCCCGGGCATCATGCCGATCCAGCTCGCTACCACGTACGGCCAGAACCTCACTCCGGTCAGGCCATAAAAGTAATTGCTTAGGTTAAACGGCATCACCGGACTTAGCCGGAGCAAGAAAATCAGTTTCGTGCCCTCTCGAGCGATCGCGTTGTCGATCTTGCGAAATTTCTCGTTTCGTCTCGCAGTCGCTTCGATCTTGTCACGCGCAATGAAACGCGCGATGAGAAAAGCCAACGACGCCCCGATGGTTGCGCCGGCAGAGACGGCAAGAAAACCTTTCCATAGACCAAACGCGAACCCGGCACCGATTGTCAGGATCGACCCGGGGGCGAGCAGCACCGTGGCCACGGCATAGACTACGACGAAAATAAAAATGCCGGCTACACCCATCTGGCTGACCCAGTCGTTGAAATTCATCAACCGTTGCTGGACTGGCAGAAATCTCATCGCGAGAAAGAGCGCGATGATAATTAATGTTAGCGCCACGATCCGACCGATCGCGCTTTTGTGTGCGTTCTTGTCATTGCTCATTTCGCGGATTTTGGA
>QHOK01000228.1 GCA_003218755.1 Verrucomicrobiota bacterium | reverse complement strand
ATGCGCGACATGCCTTCGCGCATGTGACGCTCCACGTTTTCGACAACAACGATCGCGTCGTCCACCACCAACCCGACAGAAAGGACAATCGCCAGCAGCGTTAGCAAGTTGAGCGAGAACCCGAAGACTTGCATGAGGAACATCGCTCCGATTAGCGAGATCGGGATCGCCACCACGGGGACGATCACGGAGCGGAACGACCCGAGGAACAAGAATATCACCAGCATCACGATGAGCAGCGTTTCGATCAGGGTCTTTACGACTTCGTGGATCGCATCGTTGATGTAAGCGGTCGCATCGTAGGCAATCTCCCCAGTCATCCCCGTGGGCAACTCGCGTTTGATCTGCTCCATCTCCGCACGCACTCGCTTGATCACATCGACGGAGTTCGCATTTGGCAGAACGTAGATGCCCATGAATACCGCCTTTTGCCCGGAGAACCGCACTTCTGCGTTGTAGTCTTCCGCGCCGAGTACCACGTCGGCTATGTCCCCCAGCCTGACCAGAGTTCCCTTATCCTCACGAACGACCAGTTTCTTAAAGTCGTCTGCTGTGTGCAGATCGGTATTCGCCGTCAGGTTTACCTGAAGAAGCGAACCTTTTGTGCTTCCGACCGCTGCAAGATAATTATTTCGCGAAAGGGCGGTGCGAACTTGCGCTGGCGAGATGTTGAGCGCCGCCATGCGATCGGGTTTCATCCAGATTCGCATGGCAAAGTAGCGCCCGCCGAGAATGTCTGCCTTCTGGACGCCGCCGACGGCCGTCAGCCGAGGCTGCACGAGGCGCACAAGATAATCTGTGACTTCGTTCGGTTGAAGAATATCCGACGTGAAGCTCAAATATGCCGAGGCTCGCTGTGTATCGGCCGACTGAATTTCAATTACCGGAATTTCAGACTCGGGAGGCAAATCGCGCCGGATCGCATCAACTTTGGAGCTGATGTCGGACAATGCCTTGTTGGCGTCGTAGTTCAGTTTCAGGCGCACCGTGATGAGTGATTCGCCCTGCTTGCTTTGTGATTGGATGTAATCGATTCCATCCGCCGCCGCGATCGCGCGCTCGAGCGGCGTTGTGATAAACCCGCGTACGAGCTCCGCATCCGCGCCGACGTAAACCGTCGTGATCGTGATCGAAGCGATATCGCTCCGCGGATATTGCCGCACATTTAAACCGCCGAGGCCCGCTAGCTGCTGCGGAAAAAGAATTGGCAACACCGCTTTTGAGCCAGCAATGAGAATCACAAAGCTGACCACCATCGCCAGCACCGGCCGTTTGATGAAAAGATCGGTGAAAGACTTCATTGCAGAAACTCGAAATTAGAAACCCGAAATCCGAAACAAATTCGAAACCTGAAAATTCGAATCGGCAAGGCGGTGGTCATCGTTTGCGCTCTACAGTTGTTTCGAGTTTCGATATTCGGATTTCGAATTTTTCTCAGGTATCTGCCGGCGTCGGGTTCAGTTCTGGTTTGGGTGCCAGATCGTTGTTGATCGTAACCACCATTCCATTGCGCAGCTTGAACACGCCTGTGCCCACTATTTCCTCTCCCGCCTTCAATCCTTGCGTAACTGAAACAAAGTCGCCTCGCGTTTCGCCGATTCGCACAAATTGTTGGCGCAGCACGAGCGATTCCTGCCCGCTCTTCGGGTCCTTCTGCTTCTCAATCACAAACACTGAATCGCCGTACGGCGCATAAGACACGGCCGAGCCGGGGATCACGATGGTCTTTTTTGTTTCCGGCAACATGACGTCCACTTTCGTGAACATCCCAGGACGCAGCGCGTGATCAGGATTTTCCAATGTTGCCTGCAACGGCACATTGCGAGTCACTGCGTCCACCATGGAATTACTCGCGGTCAATTTTCCTTTGAATTCGCGTCCGGGAAGCGCGTCGGCTCGCACCCGCACTTCCAAATCCTTGGTCAATTTCGAGACGTGTTGCTCTGGCAACGCAAAATCGACATACACCCGATCCAGCGACGTCAGCGCGACAACCTGCTGACCGGCATTGATCATTTGTCCGACATTCATCTGACGAATACCAAGCTGCCCGTCGAACGGCGCGACAATCGTCTTCTTCGCAATATTCGACCGCATCTGATCAACAATGGCATTTAGTCTCCTGAACTTTGATTCGGCAGCGTCGAGTTCAGCTTTTGAAACCACCTTTTGCGCGGCAAGCCCGCGCGAGCGTTCCAAGTCCGTGCGCGCCAGGTCGGCTTCAGCTTCTGCAGACCGCAAAAGTGCTTCCTCCTGGGATGCGTCTAGCCTAATGAGCACGTCCCCTTTCTTTGCTTCCGCTCCGTTCTCAAACCGGATCTCGCTTATCGTCCCGCCAAGCTCGGTGGCCACGACGGCGCCTTGGGCAGCGCTCACAGATCCCACCGCCGATAGCATCGGAGCCCAATCTTCTTCTTTAACTGGCGCGCTGGTGACGGTTGTAACCGGCATGAATTTCGGGCTGCTCATCATTTTGCCGATTTGCAGCGCTTTGATGCCAAAAACAAAAATCACAATGGCGACGAGCAGACCTATCGCAATACCGAGACCTTTCCGCCGCGATTTCACCCTCGAGGCAGCTGGAATATCTGAAACAGTCTTCGCCACGTCATGCATAAGCCAGCTCTCCCTCCGGTTTGAACAACAAGCGCCAGAGCCTTCGCGTCACTTCCAGTTGTCGCTCGCGCCGTTCTGCTGCGGTCATCTCTTGCGGGCGTAACACGTCGAACATCAACATTCCCCGTGCGACGGCGAAAATTAGTTCTGCCAATTCGGTCGGAGAAAGACCGTGCGTGGCGTTTTGAGTTTCAGGCGCGCGCGAGATTAGTTCGGTCACCCCATCCATGGCTGTCTGCAACACATCGCGCACCAGATCGGCCACCTGGGGATTGCGCGACGCTTCGGCATAAAGATCGACTACGAACGCGGAGATGACTCGCGGCTCGTTCTCACAGCAATGCGCGGTGAACAGAATTTCGAGCGACTCAAGCAGCGTTTGCGCCTGGCGCGCGCGTTCCAGCATGTCGCCGATTTCTTCCTTGTGGCGATCCGCCATCGCGGAAATGACCGCCTCCTTGTTTTCGAAATAGCGATAGATCAGCCCGACGCTGATGCCGGCTTCGGCACTGATGTCGTGCATGCTGGCCTGGTGAAAGCCGCGTTTGGCAAAGCAGACCAGAGCGGCATCAAGGATTTGGGAACGTCGATCGGGGCTGGAAGATTCTATCTGGGATTGCGGCATAGGTTTGGACGATGAATGAACGTTCATTCATTGTCAACAACCTACTCGCACATATGTGCGATTTTCTCATCCCTCCTTCGGGGGCTGCTCGCTCCCTGTTTCAGCGGCGGGCTGCTGCTGTAGCCACGGCCCTGCGGGCCGTCCCTTGCGGCTCCATGCTCCGACCAGCCACCCGCCTTCGCGTGGCTACGGCGTGCCAGGCAGGCCGGTGGCTACAAGAGCGCCCACATGCTTTTTCAAGATTTCGTGTTCAATGTTGCTTCCACGGCGTGTTGCGACATCACCGGCACAGGCTGCACTGGCGAGACCAAGCTTTCATAAGAAAGCGGGGCCGGTTGCCCGATGAATTGCCAGATCGCGGCGACCGCGCTCACAATGCACATCGCGTAAACTACCGTTTCCATTATGCTCCGGCCTTTCTCTTCCGAGCGGACCAGGAGCCCGTAGATCGATTGAGCTTCGTTCTTCATAATTTTAAGACGCCGCGGAGTTACCGCTTTGTCTAAGGTTTGTTGATCGTTCATGATTGGTTTTGAACATTGGATGCAGTGCCGCCATGAATTGGATTCAAACAAAAACAAGTTTTCGGTTT
>QHOK01000227.1 GCA_003218755.1 Verrucomicrobiota bacterium | reverse complement strand
GCTGGCCGACGCGAGCGCGCAGTTCGGGCCGATGCCAACCTCGATTTACCTGTATGTTACCGATAGCGACGCCGTGTATCAGACAGCATTGAATTCCGGTGGAATCTCCGTCTTTCCAATCATGACCTTGCCCTCTGGAGAACGGTATGGCGGGGTCAAGGACCCTTGTGGAAACATCTGGTGGGTTGCCACGCACGTAGAGGACGTGCCGCCGGAAGAGCAAGAGAGACGCTGGAAAGAATTCCAAATGCCATGAGCCAGGAGCAGACCCCGAACGCCGCCTGACAATGCGCTGGAGCCAACCGCTGACCGTTGTACTGGGAAAGTTGAGGTTGAGAGATGATAGTTGAGAGTAAAGCAAAGATCGCTCCCGCCAGCCGTAGCTGAGGTCCGTCTCGTTAGATCCAATGACAAAAGGCCATGCGAGGATCATCGGTGTCGTTTACTTAATCTTCTTTCTGACGTCGATACTTAGCGACATCTTGCTTAAGGGCCTCGTCCAGAATGATGCAGCGGCCACGGCGAGCCATATCCTGACACACGAGTCTTGGTTCCGATTGGGCATTGCAGGCGGCCTGGTCGAGACCGGATTCTATGTCGCTCTGACTGCCCTCCTCTATCACTTGTTCAAGCCGGTGAACCGCACTGTTTCATTAGTGCGGCGTTTTTCGGACTTTTTGGATGCGCGATTCAAGCGGGCGGCAGCGCCTTTCAACTTTTTCCGTTGCTGGTGCTGCGAGGCGGACAGGCAGTCGCCGGATTCAAGCCTGAGCAGTTGTCGGCCTTGGCGCTGCTGTTTCTGAAATTGAATGATCAGGTCGGAAGCGTTGCCCTGGTCTTTTTCGCGGTGTATTGCCTGCTGATCGGCTGCCTCATCTTGGGGTCGATCTTCCTGCCGCGCTTTCTGGGTGCGTTGATGGTGCTCGCCGGTTTGGGCTGGCTGACATTTCTGTATGCGCCGCTGGCGGACCAGCTGTCTCCATATATCGAGCTGCTCGGCATCGTTGCGGAAGTGTGCTTAATGTTATGGCTGCTCGTGATGGGTGTGAACGCTGAGCGATGGCAGGAGCAGGCGCAGCGCGAGAGATCTAACGAGGCGCAATCCGGCTTTTGACGATGGCATTTTCATACCACCGATCGAACCAGTCGATAAAGCTGGCGGCGGGCAGCTTTGCGATTAAACTTTTGAGATGACTACAGCGCTTTCACTGCGCGCGACTCGCTCTCCCGGCGGCCGCAGCTCATCTCCGCTTCGTTAGGCCCATGAAAACCATGCTTTCCTTAAGGTTCGGCGCAATCATGTTCTCGACGATTTTGCTTTCATCGGGATGTCAGAAGAAAACCGCTGCCACAAATCCCAATTCTCAAAGCAAAACTGAATTACATGAAAACACAAAGCCTCTGCAGGCCGCAGATCTCGTTGGATACGATGGAACAAAACTCAGGAAGAGCGTACATCACATCAAAGAAGCCAACGATAAACATAATCAGGAAATAGAAAAGATGGTCGAAACTGGGCCAGACCAATAATGAGGCCTAGCAAGGCGCTGCAGCAAACGGCTCTACTGCGCTATGATTTCATGTTGACCTCAGCCAGTGTGCCGAAATCGGCTGCCACTTGCGCCTGCCGGAGCCGCGGCTGATCTTGTTCTCGTTAGGCCGGTGACCCCGCGCCCGCCCGTTGCTTGCCGTGCGCCGTTCGGATACCGACAACCTCGTGGAGGGCATATTTGCCAGTTTTACCGGGTAGTTTCACGTTAAGGGATTTCCCCACTCTAACCTGCCCCTTCACTTCACGGAGTAGAGCCTCTGACACCAGAAACTGGGTTCTGGCTTGCTTATTTGCCCGCTCAATGCGGCTCGCAATGTTTACGGCATCTCCAAGCGCAGTGACACGCTCTTGTAGGCCGCCTCCCACCATGCCAACGACCGCTTCGCCGAAATGTGCGCCCACGCCAATTCTGAAAGGGCATTGGAACAATCTCTTCACATACGGCTGTATATTCCGTTTGACGGAATGGAGCATATCAAGGCCGGTCCGCACTGCTTGGAGGGGCGCGCATTCTGACGATTCAATACCAAAAAGCGCCATTAATCCGTCACCTGTATAGCAGGCGATGTGGCCGCCGTTATCCATTACAGCTTTGTCCATGTGATGATAGAAGCGCCTGAGTATATGAATCACATCGAAGGGGGGAACCGATTCAGCAAAGCTCGTTGAATCCCGCACATCGACAAAGAGAATTGCGATCTGCCGCTCCTCGCCCACCAACCCGTGCGCTGTTGCCTCCTTCCTTTGGTCGGTGAGTCCGGCGTCCTCTGCGTCGAGAATGAGCCGTCGCATTGTCACGTTACCTGTGATAGTCGTCTGGCACGCGAGACGAACTCTGTCGCTGAAGTGTAGTTGCTCGGCAAGCGCCCGTTCTTTCTCGCTGCGTGGAGAACAGTAACCCAAACCATTGAGGACGAGCACACGGCACGTTGAACATCGCGCGTTCCCACGGCATTCATTCGTAATAGGAATACCCACCCGCAGAGATGCGGAGAGGACGTCTCTAAATCGGAAGCCTCAACGCATCGCTGATCCGGTAAGAGGAAGATGCGAGGCATACCTTTATGGTAAAATACGAATCCCCAATCATCGAGCTAAAACACCTAAATTTACGACCGTATGCCGGCTTAAACTCGGCCTAACCACGCGATGCAGCCAACCGCTGGCCGGCGTACAGCCTCGCTCTACTTTATGAAAACACGTCTATTGCAGGCCACGCTCGCTCTCGCCAGGTGTGGCTGATCGTGGTCTCGTTCGGCACCTTGAAGACGAGGAGGTCAGTCATGGGAAAATGGAAGGTTTGGCTCCTGATCGCACTGGGCATTCTGGGTAGCTTTGTCGCCGGGGCACTACTTGGCCCGAACGTTTGGAACGCAACAACCACCCCAGTTGGGTCAGCCGCACCTGGTTCGGCGACGGGACAACGCGCGATGAACGATGTCTGCAGGTGTGATACTTCAGGACATAAAGTCCGTTTCGTCACGGTCGAGCCGGGCGTCCAGCTTGAGGTCTTGGATTGGGGCGGCACAGGCAAGACTTTGGTTTTGCTCACCGGGCTTGGAGACAACGCGCACGTGTTCGATCAGTTTGCATACCAGTTCAACGATCGCTTCCATGTCATCGGCATCACGCGTCGAGGTTTCGGGCGCTCAAGCCAGCCTGCGCACGGCTATGACGTTGACACGAGAGCGCGCGACGACATCGCAGTCCTCGACAAGCTGAACATACGCGAGGCCATATTTGTTGGGCACTCCATTGCCGGAACGGAACTGAACAAGCTTGGTGCAGTCTATCCGGATCGCGTCAAGAAACTTGTCTACCTGGATGCTCTAGATATCGGGTCGGGTGGATGGGCAACTCTCCCTCAACCGCCGCCTCCCCCAGCGGATACTGCAGAGGACCTGGAATCGGTGCAACGTTTTGCCGCAGCCGAAGCACGTTCCGATGGATACCGAAAGCCTCTCGCAGCGATATGTAATATGATCCGGACGGACCCCTCAGGCAGAGTTGTTGGAGCGATTACGCCTCCTGAAATTTCCAGCAAGATATATGAGGGTTTACAGCAGGCTGAGTACGACCGTATCCAGGCTCCTGCGCTCGGCATTTTCAATAAAATCACACCTCAATACCGTTTGCCCTACTACTGGTATCTGGACCCTGCCGCGCAAGAGGAATTCAATCGCAACATCAAGTCGCTCGCGAAGTGGGTAGAAGGCGCAATCCAGCGCTTCCGCTCTGGCGTCAAGAACTCGCGAGTCATCGAACTGCATGACACTAACCACTACGTGTTCATAGTAGACGAAGCGTTGGTCGTTCGAGAAATGCGCAAGTTCTTGCTTGAAGAATGAAGGTGCTGATGGGTTAGATAATATAACACCATGGAAAACAATATAGAAGGCAAGGTCGTCGTAATCACGGGCGCAAACAGCGGGATAGGCGAGGCGACTGCTCTCCTCCTCGCTGAGCGTGGTGCGAAGGTCGTACTCGGCGCGCGCGGATTGGATCGCCTTAAGGCTCTGGCGGCCCGCATCGCGGGAGCGGGTGGCGAGGCAGCCTAT
>QHOK01000226.1 GCA_003218755.1 Verrucomicrobiota bacterium | reverse complement strand
CCCGTCGCGTGAACGCGCGCGCGAGACGAATGCAAGACATGGTCGCTTCCGTGCCGCTGTTTACCATCCGCACTTTCTCGATCGACGGCACCCAGTCGCAAATTAACTCCGCCATTTCCACTTCAAGCGGATTTGGAACTCCAAAGCTCAGGCCACGCGTGGCGGCCTCGCGCACTGCATCTACAACGATTTTTGGCGCATGGCCGAGAATCGCCGAGCCCCAACTGCCGATGTAATCGATGTATTCATTTCCGTCGACATCCCAAACCCGCGCACCTTCAGAGCGCGCGACGAAGAACGGCTCGCCGCCAACATTGCGAAATGCGCGGACTGGTGAGTTGACGCCGCCCGGTATGCGCTCTTGTGCGCGCGTGAAAAGCTCTGATGATCGAGAGTTCAAGGAGAAACGTTCAACGCTCATCGCTCAACGCTCAACGTTCAAATCGGAGAAGTTTGTAGAGGCTTTCGCCGCGGCGAACGTCGATGGATCTACGGTCGGCGCTTGATACAAGCGCCGCTACAACGATATTGTTCGCTCTCGCACATCGGCGGGGTAGCCAAGTGGTAAGGTCGCGGTCTGCAAAACCGCTATTCGCGGGTTCGATTCCCGCCCCCGCCTCTCTTCATAGGTAAAAGCATCGGAAATCCTCCCTAAAAGTGGCTGAGTCACAACAAATTTGCTAATGTCAGTGTGTTCGGGGTTGCGCATTAAAGTCGCTTTCGGCGATGCGACAATGCGTAAAATGAGTCTGCTTTTCCAGACGATCACCCGCCGACCCGTGAGCAAATCGACTAGCTCACAACACCTTTACGAAAGCGCGCCCGCGCAAAGACAGGGCGGGGTTTGATCTAATCAGCGACTCTCAGCCGCGCCCTGAGGTCGTAAGAGACCGTTTAGTAGCCGTTTTCGCGGGAGGGTGTTTTTGCAGGTTGATGAAACTGACAACTAATTTCTCCAAGAAGTTTAGGCGCCGGTGAGCTACCTGCCTGTGGCGAGACGTAGTCGTTTGTGTTTTAGGCTTCGCATGAACGATTGAATACTGCTCCACAGGTTCAGGAGTTGCAGGAAGCTCATCCTCTATTTGAGGCGGCAACCCTAGCTCAGCCCTGGCCTGACGAAATTCAAAGGCCGCGCGCTTGTCTTCGGCAGGGAACGCGAGCAAAGTCGCGACTCCTCCTATGATCACGATAATTGTAGCAAATAAAGCAGATTTCATGATCCCCGTCTTACCCATACGGCATCTGCGGGACGAAGTTCTCGAAAATCTGCCTGCGCTGAGCAGAAATCAATGGCTAGCGCATTCTCGTTCTAGCAGCCGGGTCGCCGATTCAAGCTCAATAAACGCCGTCAATTTTTTCATCCGCATACACAATGAAACGTTGACCGTCGCCGCAATACGCGTCAGCCAACGCTTGTTGCTTAGCATAAATAGTTGTGCCAGCACTTTCGCGACTGAATACAGATTCGACTTCCGTCGTGCGATGTGCCGTCTGCAATCCAGATCGTTCGCTATGCCACAGAATTTTATTGCAGCTGGACGCCAATTTATTACCGCGAGCGACTCGAATCGTCGCCGAGGCAAAAACGGCATAACATTTACGAAGTGGCGGTCGCGTAACCTACTCGCTTGCAGCCTCAGCCGAATCAGGCCATTGCAGGCGCGCGTCTTCACTAAGGTTTTACGACCACTGATGTCCCGATGTGAGCGGCGTTATAAAACTGGCGCGCTTTCCAATAAGGCATCCTAATGCATCCGTGTGATGCGGGCACCCCTGGCAGGTAGCCCTGATGCAACCCCGTAGCCCGGCGAGAATTCGAGAAAGTAGGGCATCGGAGTGCCCACAAAGTGCGAATGCGGCGGTCTGCTGTCACGCCTGCTATCGACGTTGGCCTTCACGACCCGGCCCGAGTCATCAACGTAGTCACCATAGAGACTGGAGCGATGATCTTCGTCCTTACGGATGACCTGAAAGCGACCAATCGGAGTGCCGTATCCTTCGCGACCACTGGATATGCGGGACGACGCAGTTCTATAACCTCCGCGATAGAGATAGGCTTCCTGCTCCCGCAAGCTCACGACGATCGTTGGTCGACCGGAATGACTCTCCGGCAGGTTCGATGTAATGAGGTCATTCACGGTGCTACAGCTGCTCAAGGCCATGAGGGTGGCGCCGAGCGCACAAAATTGTGGAAGTCGATTCATCATCGCTTCAGGCCGAATCCATGTTTTCTCCAAAATCCCTAGCCATGGGTTCTGTCGCCTGTCAGTTCTAATCTCCGATGCGCTGCCATTTGGTCGGCTATGGTATGGCGAGCCAAACGCAATCAGTAATACAATCGGCTACGCGAAGTTCTACAGCTGCTCACATAATGCCGTGATTCGCGTTTACGATGCGGCTGGCGGCGTGATCGAAACGCACGAGCACGCAGGCGATTTCAACGAATGGTAGTGAGATAAACATTTCAGATTTCGAGTAAGACAAAAAGCCGCCGCGCTGCGTGAAACAACAAAGCGTTGACTCGGTTGGCTGCTGGGCCGAAGAGAACAATTAATAGAAGGAGGTCAATCATAATGCACATGTTAATTCGTCACAAAGTCGCTGATTTCGCTAAATGGAAACCGGTATATGACGCGCACCTGCCGGCGCGGCAGAAGGCCGGGCTAAAAGAGGAACATCTTTTCCGCAACGCCGACGACCCAAATGAAGTGTGGCTGCTTTTCTCGATGGAAGATGTCGATAAGGCGAAAGCGTTCACCGCTTCGGACGATCTGCGCCAGGCCATGGAGAAGGCCGGAGTCAGCGACAAGCCGGACGTTTATTTTCTCAAATAGCGGCTTCAAGCCGTTCAACAACTGTCAAAACTGGCCAGCTTTCGATCTGGCGAGATTCAATCGGCTACCCAAAGTTTTACAGCCGCTCACACGACGCTGTGATTCGAAGAAAGAGAAAGGGTCAGAGCTTACTATCGACACTAAGTGGACAATTTTACCTCGTCATTTCTGTCACCAGTCCTTAAATTTCATCCATATTCGTTCGACCGAAACCCGACTTTACCTGAAGGAGTAATATCATGCCGACGTACATTAGTTTGGTGCAGTTCACCGACAAGGGTATCCAAGCCGCCAAGGAGACGACCCAGCGGGTGGCCGACTGGGCCGCTAAGGTGGAGTCGATGGGGGTAAGCATCAAGCAGATGTATTGGACGCTCGGTCAATATGACCAAGTTTGCGTCTTCGAGGCTCCTGACGACGAGACAGCCGCCAGCGCGTTGCTGGCAGCAGACATGCTGGGTAACATCCGCACGCAGACTATGCGCGCTTTCACGACCTCCGAGATGGAGAAGATCCTAGCCAAGGTGCCCTGACCCGACCGTGGTCTGCTCGACGGCGAAGAGAGAACGACA
>QHOK01000225.1 GCA_003218755.1 Verrucomicrobiota bacterium | reverse complement strand
TCTGCGTGTTTCATGAGCTCACGGGCTTGCCGTGCGTAACCTGCGGAATGACGCGCTGTGGGATTGAATTCTTTCACGGCCACTTCTTCGCTGCCTTGAAATGGAATCCGCTTGTCTTTGCACTTTTGTGGGGCGTGATCGCATTTGATTTTTATGCTTTGGCGACGCTCGTAATGCGCGGGCCCCGTTTGCGAATTGTCTTTCAGCAGGCGGAAAAGAAATACGCGCGAGGAGTTGTCGTCGCGGTGCTCGCCTTAAACTGGCTCTATTTGCTTTCGCACTGGCGCGACTTTTAGGTGGTAGGTTCGGCGCGCAGCGACCGGACGCCGCGGCGCGGCGCCCTACGGCACGAGTCCTCCGGAGATCATTTTCTTCGTGCACTCTGTGTGCTTCGTGGTTGAACTTCTGGGCACATGCGAGTTCTGGTGACAGGCGGCGCGGGTTTTATTGGGTCGCATCTTGTCGAGAAGCTGCTGGCCGGCGGACACGAAGTTGTCATCCTCGATGACTTCAACGATTTTTATGATCCGCAAATCAAGCACGCCAACATTGCCGGTCTTGCCAAGGACGTGACCGTTTACCATGTCGATCTTCGCGATAGCGAATCCGTGCGAAAAGTGTTTCACCGCGACAAAGTTGACGCGATCGCGCATCTGGCTGCGCGCGCAGGCGTTCGACCCTCTATTCAATACCCGCGACTCTATTGCGATACAAATGTCACCGGGACACTACACCTGCTCGAGGCCGCGCGTGTAACCGGCTTGCAGCGATTCGTCTTTGCGTCCAGCTCATCGGTGTACGGAGCTTCGAAGACGATTCCATTTTCTGAGGATGAACATCTCACTCAGACACTCAGTCCGTATGCCGCCACGAAGGTCGCAGGCGAATTTCTCTGCTCGACATACTCGCATCTCTACAACATGCGTGTAGTGGCGCTTCGTTACTTCACTGTGTACGGTCCGCGGCAACGGCCTGATCTGGCTATTCATCAATTCACGCGGCGCATTTACGCTGGGCAACCTATCGATCAATTTGGAGACGGCACTACGCGCCGCGACTATACTTACATTGACGACGTGATTCAGGGAACCATGGCTGCGCTCCAGTACGAAGGCCCGCTTTTCGACATCTTCAACCTTGGGGAGAGCGAGACGATTCAACTTAAGGACTTGATCGTAGCGATCGAAAATGCGCTCGGGAAAAGGGCAAAATTTAACCGGCTCCCGGAGCAACCCGGCGATATGCGGCTGACTTGCGCAGACATTTCGAAAGCAAGAAAATTACTCGGCTACAAGCCAACCACACGATTGAGTGAAGGGCTGCCGCGTTTTATCGATTGGTTTCTATGCAGCGCCAAATGAACAGTTCGATCCAGCATTTGCCATTCGAGCAACGCGCCTGTTTCATCGCTGGTCAGGCGAAATCTGGTACCACGCTTTTGGTGGCGTTACTCGATAACCATCCCCAGCTGCTCGTGTTGCCGGAAGAAACCGCCTATTTCCCCACAGTCCTCACCAAGTATGCGCCACGCGGCCGCCGCGCGCAGTTTGATTACCTGACTAAGCAATCGCTTGCCAACGTGCTGTTCGGCGGCCCATGCAAGTGGGGTAAGCGGAATTACTCGACGTTTCCGCGGGAGCAGTTTCTGAAGGCCTTCGAGCATGCGGCATTTGATCCCGCGAATGCGCAGGAGGATTTGCTTGTGCTAATGGTGAAAGCATACGCGGCGACACTGGAACGGCCGTCGTATTCGGTAGCGCGCTGGGTGGAAAAAACTCCGGCGAATCGTAATCACATTCCGGAGATCCTCAGGCGCTTTCCACATGCAAAAATTCTTGTAACGATGCGCGATCCGCGCGCCATTCTCGCGGCGCAAATCGCGCTGGAGAAGACGAGAAAAACAGGAAGGTTCTCGACTTACTATGTGATCGCGCATTGGCGGGTAGCTGCCCGGCTGGCCAGGCGCGTGCGCGACGGCGAGGTTCCCGGGCTTGTGGTGCCTTATGAAAGATTAGTCTGCGAACCGGCCAGGATGATGGAAGAAGTTTGCGCCTATCTGGAGATTGACTTCGATCCAGACATCGTGTTGACGCCGACGAAAGTGGGCCAGTTCTGGAGGGGCAACTCCGCGGCGCGCATTAACTTTTCGCAAATCAGCTCCGAACCGGCGACACGCTGGCAAGGCGAACTCTCGGACGACGAAATAGGGTGGGTTGAATGGCATTGCCGCGATCTCATGCCGGAATTCGGCTACGAGCCGAAGCTGACCCGACGCCAATTACGATATTTTACGCAGCCGATTCGCGGCGAGCGTCCGCGAGAATACATCAAGTCGCGTGCCTATTCACTGCGCGACGACTGGATTAGACGCGACGTCCGACCCGTCTGACTCGTCGGACTTGCAATCGCGCCCGAAGCGGGCCATAATCGGGCGCGATGTCGGGAATCTTCTTCGATCTTCCGAGCATCCGGTTCCTACGACGATTCAGATTTCTTGAACCGGTGCTGCAAACGGTTGCGGCATCACTGTTTCGTTGCTTGAGTGCGCCGGCTCGCGCTTTGAGAGAAGTTCATTTCCGACACGACGAGGCGGAGTTTCCATTGGCGTCGCAGAGTGCTTGCAAAAAGTTTGACTGGACTCTTGATGATTCGCGCGCCGCGGACGGTGTCCCGAACCTTTTCGGGGCGCTCCGCCCTTTTAACAATTGGACAAAGATTAAGGATCAACATGAACTCTTATTCATACGGAAGACGCTCACGTCGCTCGCGCGGTGGGGGCCGACGCAGAGGAAATCACGAACGCTTTCGAGACCGCCAGGATGCAGCGAAGATGCAGAAAAAGACATTCTGGCAACGGGTTGCCGAATTTTTCGGAAACGGCAGGGAGAAAAGGAAGACCGCGCCGCAGCCGCGCAATGGTGCGCAGCCTTCGCGACCAGCGCGGAAGCCCGAGCGGATTGAAGTCACTTCGCCTCGCCTTTACGTTGGCAACTTGTCCTTCGACGCCACCGAGAGCGATCTGTTTGAGTTGTTCAACGGAGTTGGGCACGTGCAAAATGCCGAGGTAGTAAGCTACCGGCATAACCAACGCTCGAAGGGTTTTGCCTTCGTGCAGATGCAAACCATCGACGAAGCAAAACGCGCGGTGGAGGAATTGCACGACAAGGAATTCCTTGGGCGCAGGCTGGTGGTGAGCGGGGCAAAATCCGACCAGCACTAGGCGCGCTCACGCTTTTTCGAGGCTCAGCTTGGTGAGGCGGACGCCGCAGCGCGGCGTCTCTACCTCTTGATCTCCAGATATGTCCTCGCCTGCACGTGACTCGTACCTGGCTGGAATTCTTCCACGCGCATTTGTTTCAGAAACCAGCGACCCTCGATCTTTTGCGCGGAGACGACTTCGAAGCGCTTCGCGAGTTGCGCGTTCCAGTCATAGCCTTCCATCCGCATCAGCGCGCCGCTTCCCTTGTCGATCCACAGCAACACATTTGAATACTGCGACTCGCGCGAGGGCGCGCGCAGTTGAAGTTTCCAGCAATTGCGAGTGCGGACTTTTTCCTCGCCCAAGACGCGCGCAGTCGGCCAGTAGAGAAATTTGAAGGCCAGGTCTTCGTACGTCACGCCGGTGCCGCGGATCCTTTGATTGAACTTGGAGGCGGGAAACTTTTCGGTCTCGCTGCCGCTCACAAGATCAAGCCGCGAACTGTTTTCGCCGAGGCGCAACTCCAAAACCTCATCCGGATTTGTGAATGAATAACGAATCAGCGGTCCGTTTTGCGCCAGCCGAAATGGAATCACGACGTCATTTTGCCGAAGCTGTCCCTGCAGATCGATTTGCTGTCGTGACTCCATCATGCGGACAGAGGCGAGGATGTCTTTCGCGGAAGGCGGAGGGTCCGCGAAGATCGGCGTCGCCCCGAAGGCTAAACAAATGACGAATGTCGAATGTCGAATGTCGAAGGAATGACGAAGCGCGGATGACAAAAGTAGAGCCCCGGATCGCACATTCGTCATTGGAGCATTCGAGCTTGTTTCGTCATTCGACATTCGTGCTTCGTCATTGTACCGCATTGTTTTCTTACGAGATAGTCATTAAAGCTTAAGCGCCGCTTTGTTCCACCGCATGGACCAGTCTCTCTTTCACGTCATTAATGAACGATGGACGAGCCCGGCGCTCGACTTGTTCATGGCGGCCCTGAGCGATAGCAACATTTGGACACCGTTGTTCATCACGATTGGAGTGGGCGCGCTTTTTTTTGGCGGATTCAGAGCGCGTGCGTTCATCACGTGCCTGATCTTATCCCTGCTGATCACGAATGAGCTCATCGATGTGCTAAAATCTGCAGTAGATCGTCCTCGGCCGAAACACGTGGAGACCGTACGAATGGTCCAGTTGCAAAAAGCGCGCCCCAAACTCCTTGCGCTTTTCAAGAAATCGACCATTCGGTTTTCGGATTCGTCCGATCGCAAACGTTCGGGACCGGCATTTCCCTCAGGACACGTGGCGACCAACACGATAATTGCGGTTTTTTGCACACTGTTTTACCGGCGTCGCGGCTGGCTCTACTGGTTCGTCACCGCAGCGGTTGGGTACTCGCGAATTTATCTCGGCTCGCATTGGCCCAGCGATGTGATCGCTACATTTTTTCTCGGCGTTGGTGAATCACTGCTTTTGATCGCCCTCTTTGAGTCGATCTGGCGGATCGTGGGGCGCAAATGGATGCCGCAGCTCTTCGCGCGTCATCCAAGTTTGGTTGGTCATTCAAATGGTAGGGCGCGATCGCCAGGCGCACCGCAACCGTCCATATGAGCACGACGCGCGCGGTCTGGTTTTTCATCGTCGCGCTGACGGCGATTCGATTGTCAATGCTGGCAACGACTGATCTGGAATTCGACGAAGCGCATTACTGGATGTGGTCGGAACGGCTCGCGCCCGCATATTTCAGCAAAGGGCCAGCCATTGCTTTTGTTATTCGCGTCAGCACCGCGGTTTTCGGCGCGAATGAGTTCGGCGTCCGCTTCTTCAGTCCGCTGCTCGCAGCAGGAACAAGTCTGCTACTGTTTTACTTCGCGCGCCGGTTGTTCAATGCCACCGCAGGTTTGTGGGCGGTCATCGCGTTGAATGTCACCCCGATCTTCAACATCGGTGCGTTCTTGATGACGATTGATGCGTTGTCGGTTTTCTTCTGGCTGGCGGCGATGTTCACATTTTGGTTGGCGGTGGAAAAGAGCCCGAATTTCTTCTGGTACTGGCCGCTTACAGGATTGCTGATTGGGCTCGGTTTTCTTTCCAAGTACACGAACGCACTTGAACTTGTGTCGATTGTGTTGGTGCTTGCCCTGGCTCCGAGGCTTAGACAGGAATTCAAGCGCCCGGGTCTGTACTTATTGCTCGGCGTGTTCGCCGTTTGCACGGTGCCGCCGATAGTCTGGAACCAGCAACATGCCTGGGTCACGCTGGTGCATTTGCGATCGCGGGGAAGTCTCGAGCACGGCTTTGGTTTTCATCCGGCTGAGGTTCTTTCGTTTCTCGGCCAGCATTTTCTGGCCTACTCGCCATTTCTCTTCCTGGCCCTAGCCTGGGGCGTCATTGCAAGCTGGCGACGCGTCAATCAACAATTCAAGGTCCTGTTCTTGATGTGGTTTGGGTTACCGGTGTTTCTATTTTACCTGCTTCTCTCGTTAAACAAAGCTGCCGCACCAAATTGGGATGGACTGGCTTTTCTGGGCTTCGGACTTTTGGCAATTCATTTCTGGTGGGAAAAACTCGAAGCGGGCGTGACGTTACGGCTGGGCGCGGTCGTGGCGATACTGGTTGGGCTTACCATGAGCGTCGTCGCCCTGGACACAGATGTGCTGCGCGTGGCTGGGTACCAGTTCAAGCGAAGTGACCCAAGCGACCGGATGCGCGGATGGAAAAGCGCTACCGGCGCACTGGAAAAGATGCGTAACGATCTGGAAACAAAATTTGGGAAGAAACTTTTTTTAATTGCCGACGCTCGCGATCGCGCATCAGAGATTTCCTTTTATCTCCGCGACAAACGGGTGGAAGGCCCTAGTCATCCGCCGGCTTATATCCCCGAATCGCAGGACATGGTGAATCAGTTCTCGTTTTGGCCGCGCTACGACGAGTTCGTCGAATTAATACCCGGCATGCCGCGACCAGAGGGTGAAACGTACACCGAAGAGAACGGCATTAACCCCTTCGTCGGCCGCGATGCTCTGTTTATTCGGGCGGCCGAGAAAAAACACGTGCCGCATAATATTCGAGCTGCATTTCAGTCGAGCGAGCCGGTAGGGACGATTGAAGTCTCGCGCTACGGAAAAATAATACGCACCTGGCAGGTGTTTCTCTGTCGAAATTACCGGACGCTCCCGTTATGAGAAGCCATTTCGCCAGACTTGTGGCCGTAGCGTGCGCTGTCCTCAGCGCATCCCGTGCTGGCGCTCCGTGGCGATTTCCGCTGAGGACAGCGGACTCTACAGCACTTGCCGGATTTTGAGATGCCCACGACGCAGAC
>QHOK01000224.1 GCA_003218755.1 Verrucomicrobiota bacterium | reverse complement strand
GAACTGGAGTGGGAATTGCGCCCTAAATTTGGCGAGCTCTTTGAAAATGTCCGGCCGCAGCGGATCGAAAAACGTTTAGACAAAAGTCCGCGATTCCTGCGCAACGCTGATGGCGCGTTTTTCCTAGATGCCGACCTCGATTTGGGCGAATTCGACGTTAGCGCGATACGCGCAGCGGCTGCGAAATTGATGCGAGAGGAGCGGGAGATTCTTAGCAGTGACGATTTGTTGGAGCGACTTGAATCGCAAGGTTTCGATCTGGAAGAAATGACGCAAGGAATGTTGGCTTCGATCTTGCGCGGCAGCCAAGAATTAGAAGAAGTTGGGGGCCAGCGATTCCGGGCCAAATGAACAGGACTCTTTCGAAAGCGCAAAAAATTCTAGCGGTGATGTTTGAACTCGCACGGGGTCAGTCAAAACCGCTTCACTATGAGGACATCGTCGTGTTTGCCTTCCGAAAGCATCCGCAAGATTTTCAACTTCGCGGTTATCCTGAATACCCGGATTCATCGGACCTGCACAAGCCGTTGTACGCGATGAAGCGCGACGGATTGGTGCGGTCGGCAAGCGATAAATCATTCATTCTCACCGCTCGTGGTCTTGAAGTAGCACGCGAACTAATTGGCGCTGCGGAAACGCCTCACGATCGACTGACGAAGCAAGAGGAAAATGAGATAAAGCGAATTACCAAGTCACCAGCTTTCGACCTTTTCCGACGCGGTGAAGCCGCGAAACTCCTCGATACGGACTTCTATGATTATCTCGGAGCGAGTGTGCGGACACCGAAAGGTGACTTTCTTGGGCGCCTGGCCGTTGTCGAGGAAGCGGTGCGCGCGCACCAAGCAAAAATTAATGATCGACTCTCCGAAACGCTGAGCGCATTACACGAGTGGATGGTCGATCACTTTCAGCCTGAGATCGAAGCGCGGAGATAACTATGGCAATCAAAGTTCAACCGTTTGTAATCGACGAGGCTGTCCTCGACCTGATCGGGAATGAATTTCGTTTTGACCACGCAAAGGGCCTTGCAGAATGGCTCAAAAATTCCAGCGACGCGTACCTCCGCGAGGGAGTGCCCGATGCGAATCAAGTGATGATCGTTCCCTTCACCGAAACTGGAAAGAGCCTCACGCGGATTGAATGCATAGATTTCGTCGGCATGAGCAAGAGGCAAATAGACGAAGCGTTCAAGCGCTTCTTTGATCCGCAAGCTGCGAAGAAAGGCGCAAAACAACCGGATCTGAAAACTCTAGGTGGCCATGGTAACGGCGGTAAGTTTTACATGAGGCAGATGTTCAAAACTTCACGTGCGATTACGTACCGCGACGGTTTGATGAATATCTTCGGCTTTAACGCGCAACGGCAATATGGTTTTGAGCAACGGTTCGAAAATCGAAAGATAGACTGGGACGAAGCACTGACTACAGCCGGAATCGATAAGCTGCACCTCCCGGAAGAGATAATCGACCAACTGCGGCACGGCACCACCGGTTTTACCGTTGTCATCGGCGAAAAACCAGAGCGGGTGAAGGGCACTTCAACGCTGAAAGTGTTGCTGGACAAACTCATCTTCCACCCGCAAGCGCGGCGTTTGATTGAGCGGAAGCCGGTCTTCGCGGTGTTCAACGATGAGAAGGAGCTGCACAGGCTAACGGCGCCAAAACTGGAGCCGAAAGAGGGATTCGAATTACCAACGATCATCGAAATCCCATCATCTCTTACTCACGAAGGGGAGACTATCACTTTCACGAGCGCAAACTACGCGGTTCCAGGTTGGTTGCGTCTCAAGACATCGAGCGAACCACTGCGCGGCAACCTGTCGACGTTGAATGCGATCGACTTCATTGGCGAAGTGGGTGTGATTGGCAACTATCGAGTGCACGAGCTGGGCGCAACACGCTTCTCGGGACAAGTGGAATTCATCTATGGTGAATGCGAGTGCCCGATCCTCGAAGACCCAGATCACGACTCCGTGCGAAATGATCGTCAAAAACTGATCGAGAACGACCGCACTAATGCGCTACTCGAATGGGTGCGCGAGCAGGTTGAGTCGCTCGCCGAACGCATGGAGACGAAGAATCGGCAAGAGCGGAAAGCACAGGACCGAAAAAATACGTCTGCCCTCAATGAGATTCTCAACCGCTGGAAAGACAGGTTCATGAACCAAGTTTGGACAGAGATGTTTGCTGGCCAAGGGCCGGCCGGAGTGTCAGGTGCGGACAAAACAGGCGGTGGCGTTGGAAAAGGACACCAAGAGCACGGCGGCGGGAAAAAGACTGAAGGTCAGGAAGGTGGAAGCGAAAAAGTCCGAAAACCACGTTTCCCGCAAGTCCTGGTGTCTGGCCAAGATCATAATCCACTTGATCCGCTCGCCACTGTGCTTTTCACATGTGATCCGCGTCACCCGGCGGTTTATCAAAGGACGAAGGACGTGCCGGCTGGAATTTATTGGATCAACACGTCTCGCCCACTCGCGGAAAAAGTGATCAACGAGTACACAGCCGATTCACCGCGTTGGCGCGAGTACCTGTTCCAGCGATACGTCGAAATAATCCAAAAGGAGGCGGTCTACCAGCTTGGAAAGATGAGCGCGACGTTATCCGCGGACGATGTGATACGGCAGCTGGATGACGTAACAACTCGCGTTCACGACCAAGCAGCGAAAGACCTTAGCTCGTTCCTTTTCCAGGAATCTCTGAACGCGACGATTAAATGACTACCTTTTCCGTCGTCGATCTTTTCGCCGGCGTTGGCGGATTTGCTGAGGGCTTTCTTCGCGCGAATTACAGTGAGTCGAAATTCCAGTTCGAACTACGGCTTCTGGTGGATTTCGACCCAACCGCCAGTTTCACATTCAAGAAGAACTACCCGCGAATACCTTTTTGGAATGCAGATCTAGGTAAAATACAACCCGCAGAGTTGCTCGAACTTCTCGGAATGCGCCGTGGCGAGTTGGATTTTTTGATAGGTGGCCTGCCGTACCAAGGTTTTTCACCCAGCGGAAAACGCTGGCTCGACGATAATCGTAACCGTTTGCTGTCGCGCTTTATCGAATTAGCGCACGCTCTCGAGCCAAAGTGCGTGATGATAGAGAATGTTCCAACTGCGCTTTCAGCCTTTGCTCAAATATTCGACGAACAGATTCATGAGGCTTTCCGCGGATACACAGTTCGGCACGCTGTCCTAAATGCCTCTTCGTTTGGGGTGCCGCAGATACGCCGACGCGCATTCATCGTTGCCCTCCGCGCAGACCTTGGCGTATCACAGTTCGCATTCCCACGCGGCGCATACGACGTGATCGACATTGGTCGCGATTTGCACACGGATGCAAAGGCCGGCTGCCGATTTGTATCCGTTGAGGATGCAATAGGTGATCTTCCCGGGCTGACAGCCGGCGAAGGATTCGATGGTTGCGCGTACACACGCGATTGCAGTACCGATTACCAGCGTGCTCGCCGAGAAAACCCAATCGCGTTGTTTAACCACGTCGCACGCACGCACTTGCGTGAATTCCTTGAGAAAATTTCGGCGATTCGGCCCGGCGAAGGAAACGCACAGCTCCCAGATGGTGAACGTTTCTCCGACAACTACTTCAGCCAGGCGTATGCCCGACTTCATCCCCGCGGGATCGGTTTCACAATTACTGCCCATTTTCGCAATCCGGGATCGGGGCGCTTTACACATTACCGTGATAACCGTTCAATCACGGTCCGCGAAGCCGCGCGCCTACAATCTTTTAACGACCGTTTTATCTTCTACGGCTGCGACCGTGACCAGGAGCGTCACGTCGGCAACGCAGTGCCACCCATGCTTTCTTCAGCGCTGGCCTCTCACTTCGGCGCAATGGTCGACGCGACGTGAGACAGAGCCGCACAGATCACGTCGGCTCGATGTACGCGAAAGTTCTACCTGGCACGCCCGATTTCGTGTTCAAAGCGAATAGAGTCGTCGTGTTTGTCCACGGATGTTTTTGGCACGGCTGCCCGCGTTGTTATCGCCGACCGCATTCAAGCCGGCGGTACTGGGATGCTAAGGTTGCCCACAATCGCGCACGGGACGTTCGTGTCGAAGCGAAACTACGTCGTCGTGTTTGGAAGGTTATCCGGTTCTGGGAGTGCGATCTCAACGCCGAAAGAGCCCCACGAGTGATGCGGCGCCTGCGAAATGCTCTGCGCGCACGCGGATGATGATCTGCGCGGCACGTACTTCATCCGATCAAACGTCTTCAGAAAGAAAGCAGGAATTAGGAAAGCTGAAGGATCTAAAAAGTATGAAGGAAGAAGGAAGAATTATGAATTGAACCCGCAAAGATGGCGCTCGAAACGGACGCATCATTTCAATATCATCGCGGCCCATGGGCCCTAGACTTGCTTTTTCCAAAGTTCGCGATCGCGAGGGCGCAATCGCCAACACGCGAGGCACGTGTGCTCCCCGATCCAATAGTTTACCTCTGCTCGCGCACCGTGATGGGAAGGGTCTTCGTGGCCTGCGCACTTGGTTGCCTCTTCGGATGTGGACCGAAAAACGGTGCGGCGGAAAACACGACCTCTGCCGATGCGATCAAAACACTGGCTACAGTCGAACATGCGGTGCCTGTTCGCCTTCGCTCCCTGCTTCGTCAAACTTCGGCGTGGCAAGCAAGGCAGGCAATGTGGCTTCCCGATAGCGTTCTTGCGAATTAACGCTGAATCGCGGAGAGTTAAAGACGCTTTTACCTTAAGGCATGAACGAAATCATTTTCGTGATCGAGGAAGCGGTGGAAGGCGGCTTTACCGCTCGCGCTTTGGGCGAGTCCATTTTTACCGAAGCGGAGACGTTGGACACCCTTCGGCAACAGGTGCGCGACGCGGTGAATTGCCATTTCGACGAGGGAAAAGCGCCGAAGGTAGTCCGGTTGCGTTTTGTCCGCGACGAGGTGCTGGCCTGTTGAGCGCCGGTTGACACCGCTCCCTTTGGTAAGATGAAATTACCGAGGGATTTTTCGGGAGCGGATCTTGCCAAACGGCTGGGGCGCTTGGGATATGCGGTCACCCGGCAAACGGGCAGTCATCTGCGGCTGAGCACCAGCGAGCGCGACCAGCATCATGTCACGATTCCGAATCACGACCCGCTCAAAGTGGGAACACTGGCCGGAATTCTCAACGACGTGGCTGCGCATCTTGAAATCAGTCGCGAGGAATTGGTTCAACGGCTCTTCGGCTAACAAACAACGCCGGGATGCAAAAATAAAAGGCGCGTGTGGAGTGATTGCTTGTTCCCAGTCGTCGCGAAGATGGCGCTCGAAACGGACCCGTTAACAAAGTCAGAAGTCAGAATTAGGACTCCGAAAGTTTTCGCTAGCGGGGAGGATGAAGGAAGTAGGCTAGCGACTAGCGACGAGCGACGGGTGACGAGGGGTTTCGCCCGTGATTCGTTGAATCCTTGAAGCGTTTAACCGGAAGGTGGCTAGTCACGAAGCATGCGCCAGCGCGGGGGCTGGCGGTTTGATGCCTTCCTCGGCTGCGACTTCCAAGGCGCCTTCGAGAGCGAGTTGAACTTGGCGTGCGGCTTCCTCACGGGTCGCTCCGTGCGCTATGATCCCGGGCCATTCAACGACTTGCGCGATGAAGCATTCGTCGCCTTTTTCCGCCGAATACCAAATGCGGATTTCGTAATCCCGGGGATCTAGGCTTTCTTTCATTCAGTCGATACTATCACTTTCGCGCGGTAGCTGGGAGAAGTAGAGAGGCGAAAGCTGACAGTTGAGAGGAAAGCTACACTTTCGCTTTCAGCGGAATGTGGTTTGTAACCAGTTCGCGCAAATCGAGCTTGCGACTGGCGTGATCGATGTCGATTCCGACCAGGTTCCCCTCGCCGTCGTAATCCAAAACAACGCCTTCCGAAACCTCCTGGCTCTCGACGCTCGGCCTGTGAGAAAGATCGATGTAAAGGGAATCTGTGTCTGGAAAATAATTCAATTTCATGGGCGAAATCTTTCATTCGCTTGATACAATCACTTTCGCGCGGTAGCCGAGTCGTCGCAGGAACTCTTCGCAGTCTTGCCAGCGGAGTCCGAATTCTGCGACGTCGGCAAGGCCGAGCCTGCCGACAATGTCAGTGAGAAGATCCGTATCGGATTCGTCGAAGTCGGCGTCCATTATCGCGCGCTCGGCCCAATCGACGAGCTCGGCCTGAGTCAGCTTGCCGTGCAGGTAGTCGGCAATCTTGTCGGCAACGATCTGGCGGGTGATTTTCACTGAATGGATTTTACAACTGTTTGTGGCCCGAATCGACGGGAAATTTCTCGTGAACGGCTACGAGACGGCCGCTCGCGTCGTAGATTTCCTGCGCAAATCGAACTGTGTATTCGGTTGCATCAACTTCTTTGATGTAGCGAGCGCGACCGCCGGCGCGTCCGGTAAATTCGCGAATGTACCTGCGGCCGCCATTCGGCAATTCTTCCCAATACTTAAATTTTCTTTCGTTTTGTGCGCGCGAAGACATCAGCGGTCAATCCTAGCAGAATGCGGATGAATGCGAGGAAAAGTCCGTCTCCGCGGGACGCACGCGCTACCCAGAATCACAACCTGTGATCAGTTCTTTGCCTGCGGAGGCGGATCGTCCGGTGCGACGTATGCACCGATTAATCGGAACACCGTGTCACTGGAATTCTTGTAGTTGCCCTGCGAGTCGAATGCTTCCGGCGCGAAGGTCGTGGCCACGGCGATGGCAATCTTTTCGGAGGGAAGGTACGCCTCAGTCGCGCTGTAGCCATCGAGGAGCGGGTTCTGCAGCAGCCACGATCCCGAGCGCACGACGCCGATCCCGTAGTTGTATCCGTTCACTTGCGTGAAGCAGGAGGGCGCGCAGTTGTCCTGCTTGTGACCGAAGCCGAGCAGGTTCGGGGCAGTCATGGCTTCGTAGCTGGACTTCGACAGAAGCGCGCCGGTGCCTACTTTTATCGCAGTCGTGGCCATGTCGTCGATGTTCGTCGTCTCGTTCGCTCCCATCGGCGTCCCCCATTGCACGTTCCAGAACGACGACTCCTCGTAGAACGCGACGTTCGCAGGGATCTTGAGCGCGCCCCGCCGCTCAGAGTCGAACGCGTGCAGGACTGGGCTCGGGATCTCGGAAGTCTGCGAGCCCGTGGTGTTTTTCAGTCCCATCGGCGTGAGCACCTTTTCGCGCAAGAGGACGTCCAACGGCTTCTTGCCGATCTTGGAGAGGATCTCGCC
>QHOK01000223.1 GCA_003218755.1 Verrucomicrobiota bacterium | reverse complement strand
CACTGTAGGCGCAAGCGCGTCTCTTCCAGCCGATTTCCAGATCTCCTGGTAAGAACCACAATTGAAAATGGGGAGGTTGTGGTAGGGCGCGACCGCTTGGCGCGCCGATCGCTCCCTGAAAAAAACATTCAAGTGGTTCTGCGAAACGCTGGGAGTTAACGTCTCGCTAAGGAATGGAACACAAGCCTGCTGTCGCGGTTGTCTTTCATCACATTGGTCCTTATCACCATGCGCGGCTCAACGCGGCGGCCGGGAGATTATCGGTCACCGGTATTGAGTGGTCAGCCAAAGGATATGACGCCTGGGGTGCAGCGGATTCTCCTGCGCGGTACGCCAAAGTCTCCCTATTCCCGGAAGCAGCACACCGCCACCCGGGGAGCAGCCAGCGTCGGCGAGCGTTTTATTCGGCGTTAGACCAGGCAAATCCTGATGTAGTGGCAGTCAACGGCTGGAACAATTTCGGATCGTTGGCTGCTGCGAGTTGTTGCGTGCGGCGCGGAATACCTATGGTCGTAATGTCGGAAAGCGCTCGCCGCGACGAACCTCGCACTTGGTGGAAGGAAATGATCAAGCGGCAGATCGTGGATCTTTACTCTGCCGCGCTCGTAGGTGGTCAGCGTCACGTTGAGTATCTCGTTGAACTTGGGATGCCGCGGGATCGAATTTTCATCGGATACGATGTAGTCGATAACGGTTACTTTGCGCGACGCGCTTCCGAACTTCGAACTTCGAACTTCGAAATTCGAAAAAAGCACGGGCTGCCAGAGAATTACTTTCTCGCTTCGGCGCGGTTCATCGAGAAGAAGAACCTCCCGAGTCTGATCAAGGCTTACGCGGAATACCGGCAAATGGCGGAAGGGAACGCGCCATGGGATCTCGTGCTGTTGGGCGAAGGGCTGCTGCGGGAAACTCTTGACGCTCAACTCTCAACTCTCAACTTGCACGGCCACGTGCATCTTCCCGGCTTCAAACAATACCACGAGTTGCCGGTTTACTATGCCTTTGCAAGGGCGTTCGTGCACGCCAGCACGACTGAACAATGGGGGCTTGTTGTGAATGAAGCCATCGCATCGCGGCTGCCAGTGATCGTGTCCAATCGATGTGGATGCGTGCCGGAACTTGTGGCAGACAATGGATTCACTTTTGACCCAGTGAACGAGGATGAGTTGGCCGCGCGATTACTGGAGATGGCATCGCTGTCACGCGACGATCTAGAACACCTTGGGGAAGCGAGTCGCAGAATTGCGGCGCGCTTTGGGCCGGATCGTTTCGGCGAAGGATTGGAGCAGGCCGCTAGGGTGGCGATCCAGCTCACGCAAAAAAGATTTGGATTAATGGGTCGGGCGCTGTTACTCGCCGTGGCAACATGTGCACGATGAAATGAATGATCCGGTCGCCGCCTACTTCGAAAAACTCCCGCAGATTCACAAGCGCCAGTTCGAGCAAAAGGCATCCGGCGCGAGCTTCAATTTTCGCAAACGTCTGACACTGACGTGCGAATTGGCCGGCGCCTCGGCAGGGCGATTGCTCGATTGCGCGGCGGGCACTGGCGAAATAACCTGCGCATTGCTAAAGTCCGGCAGGTTTTCTCACGCGACCATAGTCGATATTTCGGCAGCAATGTTGCAGCGCGCGAAGGAACTTGTCAGCTCGCAAATTACGAACACGGAGCTCGAATTCGTTCATTCGGACGTGTTCAACTTCAAGCCGCCCGATTCAGCGTTCGATCTGATCCTCTGCCTCGGATTGATTGCCCATGTTGGGCGGCTGCACATCTTGCTGCCGCATTTGAAATCGATGCTGGCCCCGGGCGGGCGTATTATTTTGCAGACAACACTGACCGATCACGTTGGAACGCGGATCGTGCGGGCACTCACCGCGCGGCGCGAACTAGCGCGGCGCGGATATCGCATTTCCTGGTTTTCGCAACGCAATGTCGCCGACGCGTGCAATGATGCCGGCCTGCGGATCGTAGAGATGCGGCGCCATAGCCTGGGCATCCCGTTTGGCGACCGGCTTTGGCCGTGGGCAAACTTTCAACTGGAGACTCGCCTGCAAAAATGGGCGAGCCGACATGGAGCGGATGCGATTTACCTGTTTGCGGCGAATCACGACAGGCCAGAAATGCAGGATCCAGGAACGTGCCATCACAGAGTAAAAGAGAGCATTTGAGAGTGGCCGGTGCTCGCGGCAGTTCTAATCCAGATGAGAGTCGGTTTTTTAGTTAGCAGCGTTTCGCGCGAAGCGGGTGGGTTATTCCAAAGTGTCCGGGGACTTGCCAGAGCCGTCATGTCCGAAGATGTGAACGCGAGCGCGTTTGGTATTAGCGATCCAAATAGTGCGTTGGATGTGCTCAACTGGCAGCCCGCCTCCGTCCGCACCTTTGAAACGCAGTTCCGCGCCTGGGGCTACTCAAATCAACTGGTGCCCGCTTTGGTCGCGGCTGATCTCGACATTCTATCCACGCACGGTTTGTGGAAATACTGCTCCGTTGCTTCACGGCGATGGCATGGGCGGACAGCGCGACCCTACATTGTTCATCCGCATGGAATGCTGGAGCCATGGGCCTTACAAAACGCAGGGTTGAAAAAGCGAATTGCCGCGCTGCTTTATGAAAATCAACATCTGCGCGGAGCAGCGTGCTTTCGCGCATTGTGCGAACCGGAAGCGCAATCGATCCGCGCCTACGGAATGCGCAATCCAATCTGTGTAATCCCAAATGGCGTTGATTTGCCGACGCGATTTCAGGATTCAGGATTCGGGGTTCAGGATTCAGAACTGATGCGCTTTGCAGGAGGTAGAAAAGTGTTGCTTTATCTCGGCAGACTTCATCCAAAGAAGAATTTGGCGAAGGCCGGATACGAACGCGAACTCAAGAAACTCACCAGTGACTATGGATTAAGCGCCAGCATCAGATTTCTGGGTCCTTTGTTTGGCCAAAACAAAGATGCAGCATTTCACGCATGCGACGCATTCGTCCTGCCATCATTGAGTGAAGGTTTGCCAATGACCGTGCTGGAAGCATGGGCGCATGCGAAGCCGGTGCTGATGACACCCGAGTGCAATCTGCCCGAAGGCTTCGCTGCCGGGGCAGCATTACAAATCGGCACTGCCCTGGAGGAAATTGCCACTGGTCTGAGGCAACTAACCGAGATGAGCGATGACGATCGAACGGCAATGGGCGAGCGTGGGCGCACTCTGGTGTCGACAAAATTTTCATGGCCGCAAATTGGCGAACAGATGCGGTGCGTTTATGAGTGGGTGCTCGGCGGCGGGGCAACACCGCAGACCGTGAGATTGTAGAAACGCCGCTGCGGCGGTAGCACCGCGCTCTCAGAGTATTTGACGCTTTTCGTCAACCTCGTTTTCTGAAACTCTTGTGGCGCGATGCTGGCAAAAATTTATTCCGCTGCCGTTTACGGCGTCGACGCGTACGAAGTGGAGATCGAAGTGAACGGGGCTGGCGGCGACCCGGTTATTGTCATTGTTGGCTTGCCGGACGCAGCAGTGAAGGAAAGCCGGGATCGTGTCACAACTGCCATCGCAAATAGCGGCTATTATTGGCCACGCGGTCGCACGACGATCAATCTGGCCCCGGCGGACATCAAAAAAGAGGGCCCGAGTTTCGATTTGCCGATTGCTCTTGGAATGATCGCCGTTACCGAGAACCTGGACAGTTCGCCGTTCGAGAATTTTAGCTTCGTGGGCGAGCTCGCCTTGGATGGTTCCGTCCGCGCTGTCAAAGGCGTGCTGCCGGTTGCCTTGGAAGCGCGCCGACGCGGCAAGCGCGCGCTGTTTGTTCCCGAAGCCAACGCGCTGGAAGCCGCGATGGTCGATAAGATCGACATCTACGGCGTGCAAAATCTGCGGCAAACATTCGCTTTCTTGCGCGGAGAAATTGCGCTTCTGCCCACCCGCGCCGATCTGAGCAAATTCTTCGCCGCCCATTCAGGGTACGATGTTGATTTCGGCGACGTGAAGGGGCAGGGGCACGTTAAGCGTGCCATCGAAGTGGCCGTCGCTGGCGGTCACAACGTTCTGATGGTTGGTCCGCCTGGGTCGGGCAAATCGATGTTGGCAAAACGCATTCCGACCATTATTCCGCCGCTCTCACTCGATGAAGCGATTGAGACGACGAAGATTCATAGCATCGCCGGCCTGCTCGATTCGGAAAAATCGTTCGTCTCGAGACGACCGTTCCGCGACCCGCACCACACCATCAGCGACATTGGGCTACTCGGCGGCGGCACGTTTCCGAATCCCGGTGAAGTAAGCATCGCGCACAACGGCGTGCTTTTTCTAGATGAGCTGCCCGAGTTCAAGAGATCTGCGTTGGAAGTAATGCGTCAGCCGCTCGAAGACGGGAAGGTCACCGTGTCGCGCGCGGCAGGCAGCGTCACGTTTCCGTCGGAGCTCATGCTCGTTGCGGCGATGAATCCATGTCCGTGCGGCTATTTTGGCGATCTGAAGCGCGAATGCCGTTGCGGCCCGCTTCAGGTGCAGCGGTATCGTCAACGCATCTCCGGACCGTTGCTCGACCGCATCGATCTGCACATTGAAGTGCCCGCAGTCGAATATCGCGATGTGGCTAGCGAGCGCGCTGAGGAAAGTTCTGCCGCCATTCGCGAACGCATCATCCGCGCACGGCAACTTCAGCAGGAGCGTTTCCGCAATGATGCGAAAGTAAACTGCAACGCGCGCATGGCGACGCGTCACCTCAAACAACATTGCAAGCTCAGCCAGGACTCGCATGAGTTGATTCGGGTGGCCATGAACGAATTGCACCTGAGCGCCCGCGCTTACGATCGAATTTTAAAAGTCTCGCGCACAATTGCCGATCTCGACGGCAAGATCGACATCTCACCCGAGCACGTGAGTGAGGCGATCCAATATCGCACGTTCGATCGCACGCTTTGGATTTAGGAGTCATCTTTGAAGGCGGCAAAACTTTTTTGCGCAGCAGTGATCGTTCTCACAGCATGCAGTCGAGCTGATGTAAAGGTTTCGGGTCCTTTGCGGCAACGCGGCTATATCTGGCAGAGGGAATGGACTCCAGCGGTGATCGACTCGCTGGCTGAAGCTGAGCGAAGGATGGACGGCGTCGTTCTTCTGGGCGCGGGAATCCGTTTCGTCGCAAAAAAACCGGAAATCGCCAGAGCGTCGATCGATTGGGCAGTGGTGAAACGGCAAATCGAGCATTGCTCGGTGGCGCTCCGAGTTGCGCCCTTTGCTGGACCATTTCGTGAAGACGATGCAGCGGCGCGAGCGATTGTCGATCTCGCAAAGCAAATTCTCGGTGAAGCGCACGCCCACGATGTGAAGATCGAAGAGTTCCAATTGGATTTCGATTGCGCACAAAACAACCTGCAAGATTACCGCGGGTGGTTGCGAACGCTGCGAGACGCCGCTCATCCGGTTCGTTTTGTAATCACGGCGTTGCCGGCGTGGTTGGACCATCCTGACTTTCTTGCGCTCATTCGGGAAGCGGACAGTTACGTTTTGCAGGTCCACTCAATTCCGATCTCGTCCAGGCGCGCGACGTTGTGTGACACGCGTTTGGCGCGACAATGGATATCGAAGGCAGCGAAACTTGGGTTGCCATTTTCGGTCGCACTGCCGACCTATCATTGCAGCGCCGGCTACGGTGCTGATGGAAAATTGTTGAGTGTAGCAATGGACAGCGTTCAGCCGGCGTGGCCCCCCGGCACGCGGATCTTGGAATTTGGCGCAGACCCCGACGAGATCGCGGCGCTGGTGAACGATTGGCAGCAGTCGCGCCCGTCGCAATTACGCGAATTGCTTTGGTACCGGATTCCGATCGCAACCGACACGCGCAACTGGCGCTGGGTCACATTATCGGCGGCAATGGCTGGTCGGCGTCCCGAACACAAACTCAACGTCTTACAAGAGGGTGAGAACCCAATCGATCTCTCGATCTTCAACGCAGGCGAAGCCGACGAGCAATTGAATGCAGGCGTGACAGCAACATGGAGTAGCGCAGGATTGACCGCCTCGGACGCGTTATCCGGCTGGAGTGTTCGATCGGAACATGGCCGCGCGATTTTCAATGCGACCACGTCACAAGGCGTGCGATTGCCACCGGGCAGAACGCGGAAAATAGGCTGGCTTCGTTTCGACCGAACTACTAATCTCCGGACCGAACTCTCAAACCCAAAGCACGCCACCGGCTATTTCGAGCCGCAGGTTTATTTGGACCAGGGCGGCAAGAATGTAGATGGGACGCCAGAATTTTACTGGGGACTCGAAGTGCGCCGGCTCGCTAAAGAATTTCATCCCTCGGAGAAATTCGTTGTGCCGGAAAAACCGAAGTCCGAAAGCGACGAAGAGACTTCAGAGAACAAGAGCGGCGCTCAAGACACCGACGCCGCGGACCTGAAAGATTTTGAGGCCGCGTTAAACGAAGCACGGATCAAGCCTTCTGACCCGAAAAAAGCGGCAGAGCTGAACAAACTCGCGCGAGACACAATCACGAGCACATCGCCGGTTCAAGAATTCGATTCGGAGTTTGCCGATTATCACCGCGGCGCATCGGCTTACTTGAACAAACAATGGGATGAAGCCCGCAAGGCGTGGGAAGATTTGCTCAAACGCCCGGAGCAAGATCGACATTATCGCACGGTTTGGGCTGCGTTTATGCTCGGAAAACTTGGGCTCAAGACGAGCGATTATAAAAGCGCGTCGGAATGGTTCCAGCGAGTGCGCGAATTGGCGGCGGCCGGATTTGCCGACTCGTTAGGCCTGGCGGCGGAAAGTTACGGCTGGCAAGGCCGGAGCGAATGGAAACAGGACCACCCCGAAAAAGCGGTACCGCTGTTTTTGACCCAGCTTGCGCTGGGCGATGCGAGCGCGGTCGTCTCGCTCAAAGCACTGATTCCGGATCGCGAACCGGTCGGAGGGATGTTGAACTACGGTCCGGAACCCGAAGAGCGAGAGAGTTGGAACGACGAACAGAAACGTGAACAGGAGCAAAAGGAAATTTCGAAACTAAAAGCGGCGACCCAGGATCCGTTGCTCCGCCGGTTAGTCACAGTGCACATCCTCGCGACGGCCACTTCGCCCGATCTTTATTCCGGCGATTCAAGCGCCACGCCGGTCAATCGTTGCGCGCGATGGTTGAACGTCATCAAACAAGCGAACATCGGGAGAGTTGAAGACGCGGAGTATCTCGGCTGGGTCGCTTACAATAACGGCGATTACAAAGGCGCCGCGCATTGGCTGGAATTGAGCAAGGGCGACAGCGGCGCGGCGTTGTGGTTGCGAGCGAAGTTGCAACGTCGCGCCGGAAAACTGGCGGACGCGGCCAACACGATGGCGCAAGCCGTGGAATGGTTGAAGAGCTCACCCGCCTACACTGCGCCCGGAGGAGTGGACGAAACATGGACCGATTACGACTTTTTTCCGGAAGGCTATCATTGGGGCTGGGGCCAGAGCTCGCACGGCGATCTCGGGGGACTTCGTCTTGTCCGCGGAGATTTTGTGCAGGCACTCGACACCTTTTTAAAAGGGCATCTCTGGAACGATGCGGCATTTGTTGCTGAACGCGTGCTTACTGCCAGTGAGTTGAAGCAGTACGTCGACATGTTGCCGGCAACCGAGCCGCCCAAAGAAGGCGAAGATTACAATGCGAAGCTCAGATATTTGCTCGGGCGCCGCTTGGTTCGAGAAGACCGCTACGCCGAAGCCGAGCCTTACTTGTCAAAGCCTTACGACAAGGTGCTCGAAAAATACGTAAAAGCTTTGCAGGACGGCGCGAACGAAAAACTTTCCAAAACCGAACGCGCGCACGCCTGGTTTACCGCTGCCTGGATCGCGCGCTATGACGGAATGGAACTGATGGGAACGGAAGTCGCGCCGGACGCGTTCGCGGAAAGCGGCGAATTTGAAACTCCCGACATCGCGAAACAACGGCGGTCTGGCGTCTTTCAAACAATTTCCTACGACAAGCAGGGCAATGAACAAAAGAAGAACATGGCCGTTGTGTTGAAAGCATCCGCAAAAGAGATTCGGCGGCTAAACGCAAATAAAATTAACCCTGAGATCCGTTTTCATTATCGGATGATTGCGGGCGCGCTTGCCATCAAAGCCGCGGCGCTGTTACCGGACGATTCGGAAGAATTGGCCGACGTTGTGAACGAAGCCGGGCTTTGGGTGAAAGATCGGGATGAGAAAACAGGGAACCGGTACATGCAAATTATCGAGCGCCGCTGCTCGAAAACCGAAATTGGCCGCGCCGACATCGCCAAGCATTGGTTTGTGGAGCAAGAGGGGCCATGGAGCAAAACGGAACAAGAAGCGTATCAAGCCTTTCATAAGGAGCTGGAGCCCGCGTCCTCAACGCAATAAGTCAACTTCGGCTCCCGCCGATCTTGAGACTTTTCGGCCCGCCCCTAGGACCGGATCTTGAAAGTCTCGTGCACGATTGCCGATCTCGACGGCAAGAGCGACATCTCACCCGAGCACATCAGCGAAGCAATCCAATATGGCACGTTCTATCGCGCCCTTTGGGTTTGAGATTCCGCTGCATGCGAGCATCAAACGTGAGGACGCCGTGGCGTCTCGTCGAGGGCGGCACGATTTTGATTCTTCCGAAATCTTCGTCTGAGACCATCTACTGATTACCGTTCACCCAAAGTAGCCTTAATGAAGTCGATACAAAGTTACTTTCCAGAGGAGCAGGCATGATTGAGATAGCCTTTGAGCGCTCCGTGCGAGATGGGGATCTCATGTAGCGTGGGTCCGTTGTTTCCATTCTGAGAGCGCCCCGACAAACTCCGGATCGGTTGATTCGTCCAACAGGCCGATAAACTCGAGCGAATGACCGTCGGGGTCGCGGAAGTACAACTGGGCCGAAGGCATCCAGCCGATGGCTCAGTTGTCTTCTCGCCAGCAAAATTTTGCGTCTGGATGCCTGCTGCGTTTAGTCGCTCGCCCGCAGCGAGCAGTTCAGCCAGCCGAACGTTGAATGCGATATGGCACTTACGAAACTCGCGCCCTAGCGTCGTGCTCGGACCCCACAGGCCGAGCATCGATCTTCTATCGGCGCCAGTCCAAAGAAAAGCGGCATCGCGTGTGAGGTCGCGATGCGCAAACTGCAACCCGAGGATCTCACTGTAGAATGGTCGCGCGTCCCCGATGTTAGCAACCGGGAGATGGCCTTCGTACGAATGCATGTGACCCGTTTACACGCGCTCTACCAGCGGACATGCCTCGGATGCTTCTACCGCGGCGAGTTGGATGTTGTCCTTTTCGGAATCGCGGCTGTGGTCGAGATCATATACTGCGCAAACGTCCTTCGGGAAGAGAAGGTCCAGTGTCCAGTCAAACGCGACACGAATCTTTTTGTCCAAGCCAGGTAACTTACTGAGGTAAATCGTTCGCCACATCCACCAGGCGAAGAAGCCGGAGAAATTGAAACCAAAAATCCGTGCCACGCCTGTCCGACGACCGATTGAGGCTAGCAGCCCAATGGTTCTGAACGAAAATGGCTTTAGGCGACAACCCAGCAGTACAGCCGCGATATTCTGCGCCACAACTTTGCCTTCGCGTATGGCATGTTGCGCGGTTGGCGGATGAGATTTCCCAGGATTTCTGATATCTGGCACAAACGCACAGTCACCCACGGCCCAGACATCAGGCCAATCGGGGACGCGCAAGAACTGGTTGACGACTATCCGACCTTGTTGCTTTACGCAGGAGAGCGAAGAGATAAGCGGACTGGGCACAGTTCCGGCAGTCCACACCAAAGTGCGGCATGGAATTTGGACCCCATCGACCAAAAATACACTGTTCTCCGTCATGCGCTTGACCCGGGCGTTAAGCCGAATTTCCACTCCGCGTCGCACGAGCACTTTCTGCGTGTATCGTCCCAGGCTCTCACCCAGTTCCGGCAGAATTACCGGACCGGAATGCACGAGCATAACTCGCAACATTTCTTCGCATAGGTTTGGGTA
>QHOK01000013.1 GCA_003218755.1 Verrucomicrobiota bacterium | reverse complement strand
TTTGCCAATTCAATCGCCAACCCGGATGGCGGCACGCATCTGACCGGCTTCCGCACGGCGCTAACAAAGGCAATCAACCAATATTCGAGGCAAAATAATCTTTTGAAAGAAAAGGGTCCTTCCATCTCGGGAGACGACGTGCGCGAAGGATTGATTTGCGTGCTAAGCGTCAAGTTGCCCAATCCACGCTTCGAGTCACAGACCAAAGTGAAGCTGGTGAACACGGAGATCGACGGGATCGTAAACTCGGTTGCCTATGACGGGCTAATGACTTACTTCGACAAGAACCCGCCGATTGCCCGACGGATTTTCGAGAAGGTGCTCACAGCGGCCCGGGCGCGGGAAGCTGCGCGAAAAGCGAGAGAAACAATT
Organism: Verrucomicrobiota bacterium; assembly: GCA_003218755.1. Taxonomy (GTDB): domain Bacteria; phylum Verrucomicrobiota; class Verrucomicrobiia; order Chthoniobacterales; family UBA10450; genus Udaeobacter. The sequence goes on along the minus strand of QHOK01000013.1, from coordinate 12,373 downwards.
CGAAAGGGCGCTCTTACCGGCGGGGGGCTGCCTGGGAAATTGGCAGATTGTTCGGAGCGCGACCCGGAATTAACCGAGCTCTACATCGTCGAAGGTGACTCGGCAGGCGGCTCCGCCAAGCAGGGACGCGACCGGCGTTATCAAGCCATTCTGCCGATTCGCGGAAAATTGATAAACGTGGAAAAAGCGCGGGAGGACCAGTTTCTCAAGAACAACGAGATCCAGGCGATGATCACGGCAATCGGCGCCGGCATTGGCAAACCGAAAGAAGAAGCCAATGGCAAGGACGAAGGTCGGTTCGACATCTCAAAGCTGCGTTACGGCCGCATCATCATCATGACCGACGCGGATGTAGATGGCTCCCACATTCGCACTCTGTTGCTCACCTTCTTTTTCCGGCAGATGACCGAGCTGGTGCGCGCTGGGAGAATTTACATCGCGCAGCCACCGCTTTATCAGATCAAGCGAAAGAAACGCGAAGAATATGTAGATGACGATGCGCGGCTAAACAAAATCCTGATTTCGCTGGGCGCGGAGGATGTTCGCCTGAAAAACCTGGCGGACGATAAGGAGATCACAGCAGCACAACTGAAGGACATTCTCGAATCACTTGAGAAACTCGCGAAGCTAAGCGAAGCAGTGCGGCGACACGGCGGCGATTTTGAGACGTATCTCGCCCACCGAAATTCCAAGTCGGGGAAGCTTCCAAATTATCTGGTGAAGGTGCGCGAGGGCAACGAGGAAACCGCGCATTATTTTCACGACGAAAAAGCGGTCCGCAAATTTCATCAGGAAAACCTCGATCTTAATTTGTTCGATACGCAGATCGGTCAGGAATTGCTTCCACTGGATACGCCCGCGCGAGCTGATGGCAGCCGCAGGCGTGGCAGACTGGTCGAACTACACGAATCTGCCGCGATCGAAAAAATCATTGCCGAACTGGCTCGAAAAGGGTTGAAAGTCGGTCATTACGCGACCAGCGACCAGCCGATTTTCGAGTTGATCGAAGGTGACGGCGACAAAGCCACCTCACATCCGCTGTTTTCCATTCCAGAAATTCTCGCAAAGATTTTGGAGATCGGGCGCCGCGGAGTGCAGATCAAGCGTTTCAAGGGTTTGGGTGAAATGAACGCCAAGGAGTTGTTTGAGACCACGATGAATCCGGAAAAACGCAAGCTTCTGAAGGTGGATCTGAACGACGACAACGCTGTCGATGCCGACAAAATGTTTACGATTTTGATGGGCGATGTCGTCGAGCCACGCCGTCAATTCATCGAAGACAACGCACTAAACGTTCGCAATCTCGATGTATAAATCGATGGGAGGTTTGTTTCATAAACTGCGCCATCCGCAGCGCTGTTACGTTGTCTGCACAATCCCGCGGTCCGGCAGCAATTTGTTGACCGACGGATTGCGCGCCACCCACCGGGCTGGCATGCCCAAACAATTTTTCCTCCGGAAGTTCGAAGCGCGCTACGGTGCGGAGCTGGGGCTCGACCTGGTTGCTGATTACCCAGGATACGTGCGCGGCATCGTCAACACGAAAACGACCGACAATAAAGTCTTCGGTTTTAAATTAATGAGCTGGTACCTGGACGATTTCATAACCCGGCTGCGAGATACTTGTGCTTTCGGCGATGCGGCAACGGATGATCTCACGCTATTGCGAAATGCGTTCCCACGTCTTTGTTTTGTGCACATCCATAGGCGCCATAAACTCCGGCAGGCACTGTCCACAGCGCGCGCACTTCAGACGGGCTTGTGGAAAGTTCAGAAGGGGCGAACGACAGCACGAGAGCCGCAATTTGATGCGGAGTTGATCGAACAATCTCTTAAAGAAGCAGACCGGCAAGAGAAGATCTGGTATCGTTTTTTTCAGCGGATTGGCATTGAACCTTTCGAGGTCGAATACGAAAAACTGTGTCAGGATTATGAAGAAACAATCCGAAGTGTGCTGGATTTCTTGCAAATTTCGCTGCCGCGCGGCGCTCGGATTGGTCCTCCTGTGACAATCCGGCAAGCGGACGAAATTTCGCGCATGTGGGAAGAGCGCTTCCTCGCGGAGCGTCCCTCGGCGTACTCGGCGTACTCACCTGCCGCTGGCTGAATCAATCATGCTTAACCCAAACGAAAAAGTAGAGCCGGTAAACGTGGCCGAGGAAGTATCGAGGTCTTTCCTCGATTACTCGATGTCCGTCATCATTTCTCGCGCGCTGCCGGATGCGCGCGACGGACTCAAGCCATCGCAGCGAAGAATTCTTTACGCGATGCACGATCTGTCGCTTTTCCCCGGACGGCAGCACCGGAAGTGCGCAAAAATTTGTGGCGATACCAGCGGAAATTATCACCCGCACGGCGAAGCGGTGATTTACCCCACCCTCGTTCACATGGCGCAACCGTGGGCCATGCGCGAACCGCTAGTCGATGGCCAGGGGAATTTCGGCTCGATCGAAGGCGATCCACCGGCAGCAATGCGCTACACCGAAGCGCGCATGACTCATCTCGGCGCTGCACTCATGACCGACATGGAGAAGGACACTGTCGATTTTGTCCCCAATTACGACGAAACGCGCACCGAGCCCACCGTTTTCCCAGCTGCATTTCCCAACCTGCTCGTTAACGGCGGAACCGGCATCGCCGTCGGCATGGCTACCAACATTGCGCCGCACAACTTGGGCGAAGTGATCGATGGCATCTGCGCGCAGATCGACAATCCCGACATCACACTTAACGAGCTGATGAAGCACGTGAAGGGGCCGGATTTTCCGACCGGCTGCGTGATCTGCGGCGCAGGCGGTATCCGGCAGTATTTCGAGACCGGCCGAGGCAGTATGAAAGTGCGCGGCAAAGCTGGCGTTGAGGAACTCAAAGGCGCCCGTGAGCAAATCGTGATTACGGAAATCCCGTACGGCGTGAACCGCGCGACGCTGGTCGAGCGCATCGCGCAATTGGTGAACGAAAAAGTGCTCACCGACATCAGTTACGTCGGTGATCAATCGGATGAAAACACGCGCATCGTAATCGAGCTAAAACGCGACGCCAACCCGAAAGTAATCATCGCCAATCTCTATAAGCACACTGCGTTGGAAAGTTCGTTTGCGGTAATCATGCTGGCGATTGATCACGGCCGACCGAAGCTGCTCTCACTCAAGGAAGCCAACGGGGCTTATATCGAGCATCGTCGCGAAGTCGTCCTGCGCCGCACCCGTTTTGAATTGCGCAAGGCCGAGGAGCGCGCCGAGACGCTGGAAGGTTATCTCATTGCGCTCGCTAACCTCGACGAGTTCCTGCGTATCATTCGCGGATCTGCCAATCGTGACGAAGCGCGAGTAAAACTGCTCGCATTCGAATTCACGAAACGGCAGGTGGAACAGATCGGCATCCTGATTCGTAATCCCGCGCGCTTAACGAATGGCCGCTACGCGTTCAGCGAGCAGCAGGCGGACGAAATTCTAAACCTCCGTCTGTATCAGTTGACCGGTCTCGAGCGCGAGAAGATCGACAAGGAATACAAGCAGCTTATCGAGACCATCAACGATCTGCGCGACATTCTTGCTAAGGAGCAACGCGTGTTCACCATCATCAAAAAGGAATTGCGCGAAATTCGCGACAAACACGCATCGCCGCGCCTCACAGAAATTGTTCCTGATGAAGCGGAGATCAATATGGAAGACCTCATCGCGAACGAGGGCTGCATTATCAGCATCACGCATGGTGGCTTCATCAAACGAACTGCTGTAAGCGCGTTTCGTGCGCAACGGCGTGGCGGCAAAGGCGTCATCGGCATGCAAACGCGCGAAGGAGCGACCGAGGAAGAGGAAGGCGACTTCGTCGAGCATCTCTTCACCGCTACGACGCACGACTATCTGATGTTTTTCACCGCGGCGGGACGCGCTTACGTGGAAAAGGTTTACGAAATTCCCGAGATGGGCCGCGCTGCAAAGGGCCGCTCGATCGCGAATATTCTCGAGCTGAAGCCCGATGAAAAAATCGCGGCGACAATTCGCGTCCAATCCAAAAAATCCGGCACAGGACCGAACGCTGTTGATCAGACGTGGGACAAAAATCTGCACATCGTTTTCGCCACGCAGTCCGGCATCGTCAAAAAATCGAATTTGGCCGATTACGCCAAGGTCCGGCGCGGTGGCATCATCGCCATTCAAATCGAAGAAGGCGACAGGCTGATCGACGCGAAGCTAACCAACGGTAACAACGAGATCGTCCTCATCACAAAAGACGGCATGAGTTTGCGCTTCCATGAAGAACAACTGCGTGATCAGGGCCGCAACACCGTCGGCGTCTGGGGAATTCGTCCGGAGAAGGGAGATCATGTCGTGGCCATCGCGATCGTCGATCCAGATGCCATGTTGCTGGTCGCGGGGGAAAATGGAATCGGCAAACGCACGCGGTTTGATGACTACCGGCGGCAATCGCGCGGCGGCAAGGGCATCATCACCATGAGAACCGGCGAAAAAACCGGCGTCGTCGTCGGCGCGCTCACAGTTCGCGAAACAGACGAGATCATGCTCATCACGAACAAAGGCCAGATGGTGCGCACCCGAGTCAAAGAAATTCGCGAAACCGGCCGCAATACGATGGGTGTAAAACTGATGGACCTGCGCAACGGCGAAAAGCTTCAGGCAATCGCACCTGTAGTGAGTCAGGCGGAGGAAGAAGAAGCGCAAACCGCCGAACCAATGGCCGAAAAATCCTAGCCGCAACGCGCGAAGCCAGCGCGCCCAGCTTTTCCCTCCTGATGCCCTACGCCGTTTCGCGCGGTTTTTGGGAAGGCGCGGCTGCGGTGAAAGCGAACTTGCGTTTCCGGATCAGCATCAAATTGCGAATGTAAATAAGCGAGTTTGGAAGGTAAGCCAGGATGCCGACGGGATCGCGTCGGAAAACGAAGTACATGCACATAAGCGCGCTTCCAGCAATGCTCCAGTACCAGAACGATACTGGAATTACGCTTTCGCCCTGTCGCTCTGAGGCGAGCCATTGGACAAGGAAACGCATGGAGAAAAGAGCGTTCCCAATAAAGCCCAGAACCATGAGATAACTCCAATCCAGGCCAAGGAATCGGTATTCTTTGCCGATCCAGGTGATAGCGATAAGTGCGAGCATGTTCATAGGCAATGTAGTTGTTTAGCGTTTCGCCTCTCCCTTCACAAGGAGAGGCAGGGTAAGGGTCTCACTTTTCGGCCTGCTGATAATCCCCTCACCAAAAGGCGCAAATGTCACCGACTTAAAAAAGATCACAATCGCGCCTTCATTTGCGCGATCAAAGTGTCGGCCATGGTGGCCGGCGTGTCAGCAATCGCGACTCCGGCAGCTTTGAGCGCTGCGATCTTTCCAGCGGCAGTGCCTGTGCCTCCGGAAATAATTGCGCCCGCATGACCCATTCGGCGACCCGGTGGCGCAGTCATTCCGGCGATGAAGGCTGCCACCGGTTTTTTACAATTCATTTTTATCCACTCGGCAGCTTCTTCTTCGGCCGAGCCACCGATTTCGCCGATTAAAATCATCGCTTCTGTGCCGGGATCTTCGTTGAAAAGTTTCACACAATCGACGTGCGACAAGCCGTGAATGGGATCGCCGCCGATACCGATGCACGTTGATTGACCATATCCGCGCGATGTCAGTTGCCACACTGCTTCATAAGTGAGCGTTCCGGAGCGCGAGATCACGCCAACATTTCCCGGCTTATGAATGTAGCCGGGCATGATCCCGATCTTGCACGCGCCTGGAGTAATGATTCCCGGGCAATTCGGCCCGATCAGCCGCGATTTTTTCCCACGCATCAGTGCCTTCACGCGCATCATGTCCATCACAGGAATTCCTTCGGTGATGCAGACGATCAACTCCACTCCAGCATCGACTGCTTCAAGGATTGAATCCGCAGCCGCGGGAGCCGGTACGAAAACCATCGAGGCATTACAGCCGGTTTTCTGTCGCGCTTCCCATACAGTGTCGAACACTGGCACTTTGGCATCGAACACTTGCCCGCCCTTCCCCGGTGTCACGCCTGCGACCACATTCGTTCCGTAGTCCATGCACTGCCGCGTATGAAACGCGCCGGCGCTGCCAGTAATTCCCTGAACAACAAGCCGCGTGCTTTTATCGACGAGCACCGACATATCTCAGGAAAGCAGGAACGCGGGAAAAGAAAATGGTCGGAAAGCCTCTCCTGTCTTCCTGCTTTCCTGATTCATTTTGCCTTTCTTTTGTGGACGACCAACTTGTTCCCGTCCGGATCGCGAAACTGTGCCATCCAGCAAACCGGCGTCTCAGTTTTCTCGATGTCGAAGGTGACACCGCGCTCTTTGAGCTTCGCGATGGCAGCATCGATGTCATCCACCTCGAAGGCGACTGTCGTTCCATCGCGCGAAGGTTTCCACGCGGGATGACAACCAACTCCGATCGTTGTGGGGCCCAGATCATACTCGACCCACGCGCCGTCCATCTGAGTGGAAGTCGGTTTGAGCTCGAGGATCTCTTGATAAAATTTTCGCGCGCGTTCCTTGTCAGATACGGCGATAGCAATGAAGGCTACTTCGTGTGTGATCATTTGCAGACTCCTTTCTCGTCTTCAGGTTTAAGTTTGTGAATTATAAGCTTGTTGCCATCCGGATCTTGGACGACTGCCATGTGACAGCACGGCGTTTCGAAGGGCTCGGCGGCGAAACGCACTTGTCGATCTTTCAAATGCTTGATCGCTTCGTCGAAGTTTTCCATCTCAAATGCAGCAGCAGTCCCCTGGTTCGACGGCATCCAGTGCTCGCCAACATTCGCGAGAGCGAGTGTGTCTTCGCCTAAGGAATATTCGATCCATTTTCCGCCCATCATCTCGTCGGAGACTTTTAGGCCGAGCACAGCTTCGTAAAACTCACGCGCGCGTTTCACGTCCGACACCGGAATTCCAACAAATGCGATGTTCTTAATCTTCATGCGTGATGGCTTTGTTGCGCAGCCAGTCGGCTAACAGTCCGATCACTTTGGGATCGAAGGGCGCGCTCTTTCCTTTGAATGCGTCGGCCAGACTCAAATAATGCTGAAACGTGTGGCCCGTGTTGGGTATTTCGTAAAAGGACGCGAGATCCCCATTCTTGTTCACGTAGGCGGCAATTAATTCGGAATCTTCGCGACTCATGATCCAGTCGAACGCGCCGCGAAGAACATAGGTTGGAACTTTTACGCGCGACCACGCGGTCGCGAAATTCAATTGTTGCAACTGCTGATAAAACCCGAGCGGCCGCCCGTAAAGGTGTGCGTAGTCTTTTCCCTCTGGCCAAAGATCCGCGAGCTGCGGTTGCTCCTTCAAAATATCATCGACCGATCGACCTTTGATCAGCCATTCGTAATAGAGGGTCGCCGCGCCTTTCATGCGATCGTTGACTTCTCCGGGCGATTTTCCCATCAACGCGAATCGCCGTCGCTCGATCTCGAGCATGTGCTCGAACCAGGTCTTCACCCAGCCGCCCATTGAAATGTAACCGCGGACCTGCGCCTGTTCGGGATCCGATTCCGGAACGAGCGGCGCAAAGCCTCCGCCATTGCTGATGCCGAGCATGTAAATTCTCTTAGTGTCGATGAAATCGTACTTCTTCAGTGCGCGAAAGGCCGCGCGGTAACCTGCGAGCTCCGAATCGAAATCCGTTTCGGCGCAAACGCCTTCGCTGTCGCCGACGCCGTGCTTGTCCATTCGAAAAAAAGCGAATCCCGTGACCTGGGCTAGACCGCGAAAAACCAGACCACTCTCGTCCTTCCTGCCAGCCGGCGCTTCGACAGAATCGCAACTCAACCAGCCAGCAACGAAAATGACCGGCAATTTCCCTTTCGAATCATGCGACTTGGTAATGATCGTGCGCAATCGTTTACCGTCGGGCGCCGTCACAGAGTCGTAAATCACATCGACGTTCGGATACGACTCGCGAGGCGTTTTGCTTTTGCGCGGAAGATCTTCCCCGCAAAGCGTCGCGGCGATCGCGAGAAAAACGATCGTTAGTCCTATTTTCATTTGCCTTTCGCGGCAGAAACCACCTTTTTGGCGGCGTCCGCGAGATCGTCCGCGGCAATCAGTGCCAAGCCACTTTCTTTCAACAACTGCTTTCCTCGCTCGACGTTTGTTCCTTCCAGGCGAACGACCAGCGGCACGGACAGTTTCACCGTCTTCGCTGCATTGATAATGCCTTGCGCGATGATGTCGCATTTCATGATGCCACCGAAAATGTTCACGAGAATCGCTTTCACTTTCTTGTCTGCGATCAGAATTTTGAGGGCTTCGGTCACCTGTTCTTCAGTTGCGCCACCGCCGACGTCGAGGAAATTGGCCGGCTCGCCACCATAAAACTTGATGATGTCCATGGTGGCCATCGCCAACCCCGCGCCGTTGACTAGACACGCAATGTTTCCATCGAGTCCGATGTAGCTGAGACCGTGTTTTGACGCTTCGACTTCGCGCGGGTCCTCTTCCGCGAAGTCGCGCATTGCCGCGATCTCCGGATGTCGATACAACGCGTTGTCGTCAAAGTTGAACTTGGCGTCGAGCGCGAGCACGTCACCCTTGGTCGTGACGACCAGCGGATTGACCTCGACCATCGAACAATCGAACGCCACAAATGTGCGATAGAGTCCCTCGAATAGTTTCGCAGCCGACTTCAGCTGTGAGGATTCGAAGCCCAGTTGCTTCGCTAGTTTGCGTGTCTGGAATGGTTGCAGACCTGCCAACGGATCGATGGCCTCACGGATGATCTTCTCGGGTGATTTCGCCGCGAATGTCTCAATTTCTACGCCGCCTTCCGTGCTGGAGACAATCAAAGGCGCGGCAGTAGCTCGATCGAGCAGAATCGCAAAATAAATTTCGCGCGCGATCTCGGCCGATTCCGCGACGAGCACTTTGTTCACTACGCGACCAGCCGGACCCGTCTGGTGTGTCACCAGAATTTGCCCCAGCATCTTGGCGGCAACTTCCCGAACTTCTTCGGGCGTCTTGCGAACGTGCACTCCCCCTTTGAATCCGTTCTTGAATTCTCCCTTGCCTCGGCCGCCCGCATGAATCTGTGCTTTAACAACGATCTCGACGGCGCCGAGCTCACGCGCAATTTGCTCTGCTTCATCAAGCGTCGAGGCGACTTTGCCTCGCGTCGTTGCGACGTCGAATCTCTGAAGCAACTTCCTCGCTTGGTGCTCGTGGATATTCATTCGGCAAATTTCGGGCAGAGTGGAATAGCCCGCCGAACCCAGATCAGCAAAGATTTTTCTCTTGCGAATTGGCTTGCAACTTCGAAACCGAGCCAACTACGGTGGCAGCCATGAAAAAATCCATGAAAATTCCCGGTCTGATTTGCGCGCTCTTTGGCACACTCACCCTCCCGATTGTTGCCGGCACGCCCGAACAAGAGAAGGCGTTTACCGACAAATACAAAAAAGCATTCGAGGCGAAGGACACGACCACGCTCGAATCATTCCTCTACACTCAGGGCGCCGACCCAGCGATTCTCGGTTTTTACAAAATGATGCAGTCAGCCGAAGCCGGAGAGAAAATCTCTAACATCGAACTGGTTAGCCTTACCGCAGAGGACGCGAAAAAAGCGGCCACACCGATGGACTCACCCACTGGCGGCAAAGTTTGCCTGACACTCAAACCAACCAAAAAGCTCATCATTAAGATCGAGAAAAAAGACGCCAACGGCAGCTCAACCAGCTCGAGCGAAAACTTCGTTGCCGAGAAAGACGGTAAATTCGTAATTCCTGTCCCAGGGCCATGTAAATAGGACCTCGGTCAAACGGGCAGCCAGCCTAAAAAGAGCGCAACGCTTTGATTCAGATGCGCTAGCCGAGAAATTCCCGTAAGCAGCCGTTTCGCTTTAGTGACGCTATTTTATGGCCGCCAATCGCGGTAAGCGTCGTGTGCACCGACCGTGAGACTGGTTCGTGCGCTGCTGTGCCGATCGAGTTGTTCGGCGAGCCACTGAAACCATTCCCAAGTCTTCTGCGAACCTGCACGCTCACGTTCATACTCAACGTAGGGACGTAACTTACGCCATGCAACGCGCACTGTCCCGCCCATCAGCTCATCTATAACACTTAACGGAACCATCCGTGCAAAAACTGCGTAACCGAGACCCTCGAGAGTCATTCCAATGGATTGCGCCGCTTCGAGAACACGTGGATCAGTCTCGATTTTCGCGGCAGTTGCACCTTCTGGGATTGCTTGTACTAAGACCATTGATCTCATCCATGCCGGTGTCAGAATCGCCTGCACGGCTACAAAGGCTGCGCGTTCCTCTCGCTCCTTGCGCGCGTGGCGCATTTCAATCAACCCAAAAATGACAGCGGTCAGCACCGTCAGTGCAGTAGCAATGTTCGCGACGGTCGAAAGATCCACTGGGATCAGTCTGTTGAAACGCCCTGTTTAATGTCACGCAAATTTCATCCAGTCCTGGAGTTCATCGCGGTGGCCCAGCGATCCGAGCGGGCTGCACTATAAATTTCGTTGCTGTTCGAAAAGAGTTCCGACCGTACGCTGCTCGGTCGGCGGTTCGAGCGCGTTAACGAAATTGCGAAACCGCTCCGAGAAAACTTCTGGCCGAAGTTTCAAGTAGTGAGCGATACCGGGCGCGACGGTATAGTGCCGGAGAAGTCCCTCCCATCCTTTCCACAGCTGCCTGTCCATGAGCCTATACACATAATGGGAATGAATTGTCTCGAACGCTTTCAAGAACTGGTAAGCAGCATGGAAAAAGCGCGCCCGCTCTTCAGGGGACAACGCGCTGATATCTTCCAAGCCTAGCCGCCAGATCCGTTCCAATTCGGCGTTCTCCATGAACGGTTTGGTCACATCGCGCAGGGCCGTAGCCGCCGCGTCTTGCGTAGCCAGCCTGGCCACGCGCGTGCTCTGATGCACTTGTACGGCCAGATAAAGCACGGACAAAACGACCGCAATCGAGCCGACCAACTGCGAGATTGCGCTAATCGCGTCCCAGTTCATCGCTCGTTATGCTACAGGCAAACCGCAGATTGGTAGAGGCAGCTCCATACGTGTCATTCTGAGCGAAGCGAAGAATTTCTGATCTTTTTCCAGCGATGTGCCAACGGGAATGATCAGAGATGTTTCGCTTCGCTCAACATGACCGCGCCATTTATCGGATCAGCTTTACTTCGGCTCGTCAGCGACTTTCAGAACAATTTTACCGCGGGTGTGACCAGTTGCGACATGCTCCTGCGCTTTGATGGCTTCGGAAAGCGGGAACGTTTGAGAAACGATTACCTTGATTTTACCCTCGTCGATCAATTTACCAATCTCGGCCAGCTCATCTGAATTTGGCTCTACACTGAGCGCTGCGCCCCGAATACCACGTTTGTTGAGTTCATCCCGGTCCGGGCGTGCAACTAGCGACACAATGAATCCGCCTTTCTTTGCTACGGCGTACGAACGCGCCAGCGTATCCTTGCCAATCGAATCGAGCACAACATCGACATCTTTCGCGACGTCCTCGAACTTTTGCTTCGTATAATCGATCGCCACATCGGCCCCGAGTTGCTTGAGCAGATCCTGATTTGCGGTCGATGCCGTGGCAATCACCCTGGCGCCGCGCGCCTTGGCGATTTGGATCGCAAAAGTTCCGACACCGCCCGACCCACCGTGGATCAGCACAGTCTGGCCAGCGCTTAGCTTCGCGATATCAATCAACGCCTGCCACGCAGTCAAAGCGACAACCGGCACCGCCGCAGCCTCGACGTACGTGAGGACTTTCGGTTTCGGCGCTGCTTCACGTTCCGTTGTGAGTGCGTATTCGGCATACCCGCCGCCACTTTTCAAACTGGCGTACGCGAACACGGAATCACCTGCTTTAAAATTCGTGACCTTGCTTCCAGTCTTTTCGACGACTCCGGCGATATCCGCGCCGAGAATCATTGGGAAGCTTGCCTTTTCATGTTTGGCAAACATTCCCGATCGGATCAACCCATCGACAGGATTCACGCCGGCCGCGATCACGCGAACGAGTATCTGATTTTCCTTCGGTTCGGGTCGTTGCACATCCTCGTACTTTAAAACCTCCGGGCCACCATACTCGTGAATGACAACGGCTTTCATCGGCGTCTCGGCGCTTTGAACAGACGGCGTGACTGCGAACGCGATTACGGAAACACACCAAAGAACCACCACAAAGGCTTGCATGGTAGGCTGACGCTAACATGTCGTTACCGCAAGACGACGCCAAAGCTGGATCTGCCACGTTTTCAAGTAGCGACCGGTTCTACTGAACCTTGGTTTCAGTATGGAAAACGCCAACCCATTTCCCACCCTGTTGAACCCACACGCTTCCACAGTTGTAATTACCGGACATGTCCTGACCGCCGGAAGTCGCCTGTT
>QHOK01000012.1 GCA_003218755.1 Verrucomicrobiota bacterium | reverse complement strand
CCAATACCTGCGAGCACAACAGCGAGCATGATCGCGAACGCCGTCGAAGACGAAGCGACATACAAGCGCAGAAACCGGAACCAAATCACTTCCAGCGCAAGAAAAATGCAGCCCGTCCCAAAGCTGACGAAAAGCAAACGCCACGGTGGCAGATAACTTGCATCGAAGCGCAGCGGAAATGTTCGGTCTGGAATAAGCGCGCCGGTGTCGCCCTCGATTCTTGCGATCAACAGAGCGATCGCTGCAGCAATGCAAACCGCCAAACCCGCAGCTACAGCGGTGCCATGAAGCCCAAACGCTGCAATGAGATAACCTTCGCCGAGCACGGCGCCGGCTACTGCGCCTAATGTGTTCGAGCCATAAAGAAGACCGATTGCCCGCCCAAAATTCGCTCGTCGCAAAACTGGGTCTTCGATTAACACCGGCAAGGTCAAACCCATGGCTGTTGTCGGCACGAGCAGGATCAGGAAAGACACGATGAACCGCAGTCCAAGGAGAGTTGGCTGATAATTCCACAGCGTTTGCCACACTGGTCGCATCAAGTCGCCAAGCACCGGAAGAGCAAAAACAATCGTGCAACCAAAGAACGCGACGAGGACCTCCAACACAGCGTACAAGTGAAGCGGTCGCCATCGCCGAATTCTTGAGGATGCGGCGAGCGCGTTTCCTAGCGCCAGGCCCGCCATGAAACTGGAGAGAATCAACGCCGCGGCCCAAACTGAGTTGCCAAATGCCAGCCCGCTCAATCGCAACCACAGAGTTTCGAAAATCAGCGCGCCAATGCCGGACAGAAATAAAATACCCGAGAGAATCGCGACGCGCGCCCTCGTAAGGAGATTGTGCGAGCGGGCACGTGACCCCTGCTTCGTATATGACCTACTGATCACCGTTGGTTGGTTTCTAACCACGAGTAGACGTGAATGGACACCAATTCATAAATGACGAAATCCGAATGTCGAAATCCGAATCAATGAACAGGGTTCGACGCATTGCTCTTTACTCGGCTTTCGGTGCATTCGTTCGGTATTCGTCATGCGCCCGCCTCGCCGTAGCGCTGCGAAGGCGGAGGTGCTTCTTCATTTCGCCGGCGCTGGCTATTGATTTGCCGAGAGTCGCTGAATTGATCTAAGAAGTGGATCGTCATGTTTACCGGTCTGATTGAAGAAGTCGGCAGCGTGATTTCGGTTAGTGCGGCTAGCGATGGTACTGAACTGAAAATTGCCGCCCCGTATCTCGCGAAGAAAATGCGGCGCGGCGACAGCGTGGCCGTCAACGGTTGTTGCCTCACACTAAACTCGCATCACCGAAACGCTCTGGGCTTCGATCTGTTGGCGGAAACAATTGCTCGCACAAATCTAAAACATCTGCAGCGCGGAGACTCGGTAAATCTTGAGCGCGCTCTGGGCGCGAAGGAGCGGTTCGGCGGACATTTCGTGCAAGGGCACGTCGATTGTGTGTCGCCGGTCGTCGCTTTCCGGAAGAGCGGCGCAGATTTTCGATTGGAAATAGAACTGTCGGCTAAGTTCGCCCAGTACACCGCTTTAAAGGGTTCGATCGCGGTCAACGGAATCAGCCTTACGGTCGCTGAAATTCTTCCCAAGAGTTTCGTCGCCTGGATTGTGCCGTATACGAAGAAGCACACCAATCTCGATCGCGCGCAGGCAGGTGATTTAATGAATCTCGAGTTCGACATTCTCGCCAAGTACGTCGAGAGAATGCTTCCGGGATTGGTTAAAAAATGACTGCGCGTAGGCCGAGCGCGAAGCGCCTGCGTCCTCGTGTCGTCGGCGTGATCGCATCCCGCGCGGATCTCGATCGCGCCACGCGGATGCGGAGGCCGCCGGATTTGTTTGAGGTGCGGTTGGATTGTCTGGTGCGCGTTATCGGGAAATTGGAGCATGAATTGCCGAGGTTACGCGCGCCGCTCATCATCACCGCGCGGCATCCACACGAGGGAGGCGCGAACAAATTATCACTGCGGCAACGGCGCAATCTGCTGACTCGATTTTTACGGTACGCCGAGTATGTCGATGTCGAACTGCGCTCGGCGTTTGCTCTGCATTCATTGCTCACGTTGGCGAACCGGAAAAAAGTGCGGCGCATCATTTCGTTCCACAGCTTCAAATCGACACCGCCTCCGCGAATTCTGTCGGCGAAAGCGCGCGCTGCCGAAGCGCACGGCGCAAATATGTTCAAGGTCGCGACGCGCATCGACACACCAATGCAACTCGCGCGTCTGCTCAGCTTCATCACAGACAAGAATGTCGGTCTTCCCGTATGCGCGATGGGCATTGGCAAGCTCGGGGCAATTTCGCGCGTCCTGCTGGCACGCGCCGGGTCGGCTTTGATTTATGCATCTATCGCCGCACGTAGCAATATCGAAGGGCAACTCTCGCTCGAACAAGTCCGCGCACTTGGAGTGGCTTCGCCACGTTAAACCGTTGAATGCGTTATACGGTTGGAGTGAGAGATTGTATTGTCGCTTTCGCGCTTCAACGAATCACGCTCGGCCCGCTTGCTCTTTCTCTAGCGCACATATCGTACAAAGAGCGCAACATCATGTCTTCATCCGTAGCTTTGCCAAAGAAACTGCCAGTGATGCCGTTGCCGGGAGCAGTGCTGTTTCCGCACGCGTTGCTGCCGCTCTACATTTTCGAGCCGCGTTACCGCCAGATGCTGAAATACGCACTTCAGCATCATCGCATGTTTTGCGTGACGCTTATCAAGCCGAGTTGCCCGGAATGGCACGCGCCGGAGGATTTCTTTCATTTTGCCACCGCCGGGTTGATTCGCGCATGTGTCGGACGCGGCGATGGCACATCGAATTTGATCCTGCAAGGTCTCCAACGTGTGCGCCTCGCCATTTTCGAACAGGAAGCGCCGTTCCCGATCGCGAAGATCGACATAGTTGAGTCGCGCGACGCAACCACGGTCGAGACTGAAGCGCTCGGCGCAAAAGTGCTCGAGCTTTACGCGAACCTCAAACACGACGGCCACCGGCTCCCGGCGAAAGTCGATCGATATCTTGCGGAATTGCGCGATCTGGAAATGCTGGCCGATCTTATGGCCTCGACATTTATCAACGATCCGTTGCGGCGTCAACGCGTTCTCGAAGAACGTTCTCTCAATCAACGGCTTCGGTTCCTGATCAGATATTTGCGCGACGAAATCGGCAATGCGGCTGCATAGCTGTAGCCGCGTCTCCGTGAGACGCGCACCGTTGCGGGGTCACATACAATCTCGCGCCTCGCGCAGCGAGGCGGCTACGGTCCTGCAATGCGCTCGTGTTCTTCCATCAAATATCGATCAGTCATTCCCGCGACGTAGTCGCACACGGTGCGATGCAACCCCTCGCTCTCAATCCGCCTAGTCGCCCCGTCGCCGAGCCTGTCGGGATCGACAACGTACTCTTCGAAAACGCGTCGCAGCATTTCGGACGCGCGCCGGTTCACTTCGGACACGCGCGGGTGATAATAAACATTCTGATATAAAAATTTCCGCAGCGCACGATTCGCTTCGGCTAATTCATCACTGTAACGAATGAGCCGAGCAGGCTGTCGGCGCACTTGGTCGGCGCTTTGCACGCCCGACTGGGCGACCGATTTCGCGCTCGTCGCAATCAGGTCGCGCACTTCATTTTCGATGATATTGCGAATAATTAACTTGTGCAGCTCAGGTTGCAGCGCGCCAGAGTAACGCGCGCGCACAGCGCGATCGCTCCTGCGCCACACCTCGTTTTCTGCCAATTGCGCGGCGCTCAAAATTTCAAAATCGACGGCATCATCGAGATCATGACTATAATAAGTAATCTCGTCCGCGAGGTCGGCGAGCTGCGCCTCTAAAGATGGGCAATGATACTTTTCTTCTCCTGGCGTAGGGAAGTCGTAAAGGAGTTGATGCTTCCGCAAACCCTCCCGCGCTTCGAACGTCAGATTCAGACCCGGAAAATTTGGATACGAAGTTTCGAGCAGCTCCACGACTCGCACACTCTGGCGGTTGTGATCGAAGCCGCCGTGATCGCGCATGCATTCGGCTAACATCTCCTCGCCGGAGTGGCCAAAAGGCGCGTGCCCCAGGTCGTGCGCGAGCGCGATGGCCTCCGCCAGATCTTCGTTCAGGCCTAATGCGCGAGCAATAGTGCGGCTGATCGATGCAACCTCGATGGAGTGCGTCAAACGGGTGCGTAAATGGTCACCGGTCCCATTCAGAAAAACCTGGGTCTTATATTCCATCCGGCGAAACGCGCGCGAATGAATGATACGTGCGCGATCGCGCTGAAATTCCGTCCGATAAGGGTGGCTGGCCTCGGAATGTTGCCGCCCGCGCGAGTCACCAGATTTTTGCGCATATGGCGCGAGGGCCGCGTGCTCTGCCGCCTCCATTTGCGCACGCGTCTTCCAGCTCTCGTCCATCGTTTGAAGTGTAGGCTGCTGTGGCTTTCCCGCAGGCGAATTGTTCGACACGATAACGGAATTTGCCAGTTCTCGCGAGCTTGCTACTTGTCGATCTTACAATCGGACAAATCCAGAGCAAACATGGCAAAGAAAACTCGTCAAAAGAAACAGGTCACCCCGGAACGGTTAATGGAGCTCAGTTTCGCTTACGCGCCGCCGCTCATCATCAGCGCCGCAGCGGACAACAAGGTTTTCGATGCGCTAGAAAATAGCGCCAAAACTGCGGAGGAAGTAGCGAAAGAGATCCGTGCGTCGCCGCGAGCTCTCAGAATTTTGATGAACGCACTTGTCGGTCTTGATCTCCTGAAGAAAGATCGACGGGGGCGATATTCCCTAACAGCAGAAAGCGCTGCGTTTCTTATCAGCAAGAAGCCCGGAACGCACGCGGGTTTTTTTGGCACGATTGCGCCACAGCTCATTTCCAGATGGCTGCGCCTGACTGACATCGTGCGCGAAGACCGTCCGGTGGTGGCGGTGAATCAGGAAACCGAAGGCACCGAATTTTTCAGTCAGCTCGTGGAAAACATTATCCCAATGAGCTATCCCGCCGCGCAAAAACTCGCAGATCATTTGAAGATCGCGAAAATGGAAAATGAAATTCGCGTACTCGATCTTGCTGCCGGTTCGGGCATTTGGGGAATTGCGCTCGCCCAGAAATCTCCGCGTGTCCAGGTGAATGCAGTCGATTGGGCGGGAATGATCCCAACAACAAAACGGATTACCGAAAAATTCGGCGTGCGCGATCGCTTCAATTTCATCGAAGGCGATTTGTTAGAGGCAAACTTCGGGACCGGGTACGATGTCGCGACACTCGGCCATATCTTGCATAGCGAAGGGGAGGAACGCAGCCGGCAGTTGCTCAAGAAAACTTTCCGCGCGCTGAAATCTGGCGGCGCCATCGCGATCGCCGAGTGGCTGGTGAACGACCAGCGCACCGAACCGCTGCCCTCGCTCATGTTCGCGGTGCAAATGCTGGTGAATACGGAAAAGGGCGACACTTTCAGCTTCAACGAAATTAAAAGCTGGCTGGAAGAAGCTGGGTTTAAAAAAGTGCGCAAGCTGGAAGCGCCCGGGCCGTCGCCGCTGATTCTCGCCACAAAACCTTAGCTGTCGATGGTTACGGATTAGCAGTACGCGTCGAATCGGCTTCTCATGCGGGCACTGATCTGCTTTCATATTGCCGATGAAAGAGGTAAAAATGAAATCGGGTACGAAGACCAAGACACAGTCGACTCGAAAAAACGTTGAGGCACACATGCCATATAGCAAACCCGCACTTCGCAGCGAAGCGTTTGCCAGAGCGCTCACCGATGCAAAATCGTGCCTTGACGATCGCGAAAGTCTGCAACGCCTGTTCAACGACGCAGCGACAAAGGCGGCCGCCGTTCCGAAGGAACCTTTCAAAGAGAGCTGGGCCTACCTTCAGACCATGCTGCGCTTGGTCCGCGCTCATCATCGCGGTGAATACGCAGAGGTTCCCAACGATGCGCTCTTGTGGATCCTTGCGGCTCTTAATTACCTGATCGACCCGTTCGATTTAATTCCGGACAAGACCCCATTTCTCGGCTTTGTCGACGACGCAACCGTAATCGAATTTGTTACAGATAGAACCCGGCAAACGCTCGACGATTTCATGACTTGGGAAACCACACGCGCCGGAGCTGCTCTCTGACGTTCCGTTTTCAGACCAGTAGCAGCGCCGGGTTTTCGAGAAAGTGTCGCAATTCTTTTAAATACTCGGCGCCTAGCGCCCCGTCGATTACGCGATGATCGCAGCTCATCGTGAGCGACATGCGATGGCCAACGACGATTTGGTCACAATCATCGATCACCGGAACTTTCGTAATCTTGCCAACAGCGAGAATGAAACCTTGCGGCGGATTTATGACAGCGGAGAAACTGTCGATACCCATACCGCCGAGGTTAGAGACGGTGAACGTGCCACCCTGAAACTCCTCCGGCTTCATCCGCTTGTTGCGCGCGCGATGCGCCAAACCCTTGGCGAGTTCGCTAATCTCGCGAAGTGATTTGTTTTGCGCGGCGCGAATGACGGGCGTCAGCAGCCCATCTTCGATTGCGACTGCAATGCCCAGGTCAACATCCGCATACTGCACAATCGCATCGCCATCGAAGGAGGCGTTCACTCGGGGCACTTTGACTGCCGCTTGCACTGCTGCCTTCAAGACAAAGTCGTTCACGGTAATTTTCGCAGCATCCGCGCCTTCGCCCGCAGACTTCAACTCCTCGCGCGCTTCCATCAGCGGCCCGGCATTCACGTCGATTTGCAAATAAAAATGCGGCACCGGGCCGAGGCTCTCGACGAGCCGTTGCGCAATGATCTTGCGCATTCCCGAAAGTTGAATGCGGGCACTTTCACCAGCCTGTAGTGGCAGCCGTGTCGGCTGCTTTCCTGTGGGCGACACGCCCGCCTCGACAGTTTTTGATTTCGCAGCCCCGCGCACATCGGTCTCAGTCACACGGCCCTCCGGGCCTGTGCCTTTCACACTGTAGAGATCAACGCCGAGCTCGGCAGCGATTCGGCGTGCCACGGGCGACGCTTTCACACGTGCTTCTTCTGGTTTTTCTTCTTTGGGTTGAACTTCTTGTTGCTTCCCTTTTTGCTGCGGTCGCGCCGTTTCTTTTTGCTTCGCTTCTGCCGGCGCGGGCTTCTCGGTCTCGGCTTGGGGCTGTTTCTCTTTTTCTTCTGCGGGTTTCGGCTTTTCCTCTTTCTGTTTTGGCCGTTCCTCTTGCTTTGGCGCTTCCTCGCCTTCTCCACCGATGAAGGCGATCTTGT
Organism: Verrucomicrobiota bacterium; assembly: GCA_003218755.1. Lineage (GTDB taxonomy): Bacteria > Verrucomicrobiota > Verrucomicrobiia > Chthoniobacterales > UBA10450 > Udaeobacter. The sequence continues at coordinate 5,841 of QHOK01000012.1, read as the reverse complement.
CGCCGACGTTTACCTTGCCGCCTTCCTGGACGTAAATTTCCGTGAGCGTCCCGTCTTCAGGCGATTCCCATTCCATCGTCGCCTTGTCGGTTTCGATCTCGGCAAGCACTTCGCCGGCGGAAATCTGGTCTCCCTTCTTTTTCTTCCACGCGACCAGAGTGCCCTCGGTCATCGTGTCACTGAGCTTCGGCATTTGGATTTCAGGCATAAGCAAAGGTCATCAGTGATAAGTAACGAGTGGCGAGTTTTCTCACGCGTAGCAAACCTGTTTCACCGCTGTGAGGAGTTTTTCCGCGTTCGGGAGTACGGCGTGCTCGAGCCGCTCATTGTAGGGCATTGGAACATCTTCCTGTGATACGCGCATGATCGGCGCGTCGAGCTGATCAAAAATGTTTTTCTGAATCCGATAGCAAACTTCCGCACCGACTCCACAGAACGGATGATCCTGCTCGACGACTACAACGCGATGCGTTTTTGCTACCGAATCGAAAATCGCCTTCTCATCGAGCGGTTTAATCGAACGTAGATCGACGACTTCTGCAGAGATATCTTCGTCTTCCAGTTGTGCCGCAACCTTTAACGCCAGCGGCACTGTCTGTGAGTAACAAATGACCGAGACATCGCTGCCTTCACGCTTCACTTCCGCTTTGCCAAGCGGGATGAGCAGCTCTTCGTCCGGTGGCTCCACCATTCCTTTGGAGCTGTAGAGCAGTTCGGCTTCCAGAACCAGCACCGGATTGTTGTCGCGCACGGCGGTTTTGAGCAGACCTTTTGCATCGCGTGGCGTGGCCGGCGCGCAAACTTTCAGGCCGGGCACGCTGGCGTAAAAATTCTCCGTTGCATGCGAATGCGTAGCGCCGAGCTGATGCGCAGGTCCGTTCGGGCCACGAAACACTATCGGGATATTAAATTGCCCGCCCGACATCGTGTACATGTTCGGCGCGTTATTCACGACCTGATCGAAGGCCACCAGCGAAAAGCTGAACGTCATGAATTCAATGATTGGCCGTAACCCCACCATCGCCGCACCGACGCCCAGCCCCGCAAACCCGTTCTCGCTGATTGGCGTGTCGATGATTCGCCTTGGCCCAAAGCGCTCAAGCAACCCGTGGCTTACCTTGTAAGCGCCCTGGTATTCCGCGACTTCTTCTCCCATCAGGAAAACGTTTGGGTCGCGCTCGAGTTCTTCCGCGAGGGCTTCGTTGAGTGCCTGGCGATATGTGATTTCTCTCACCGCCTGTCCTCTGTAGCGGCAGCCCTGTCGGCTGGTTGCTTGGGTGTCGCACGCGGCCCGCCTTCGGGACGCTCCGGAGCGGCAGGCACGCCCGGCTCTACAGCCCCATCGGCGTAAGTGTAATCGTAAAGTTTATCGAGCGGCGGCTCGGGACTGTTCTCGGCAAACTTCACCGCGGCCATCACTGTTTCCTTCGCTTGCTTATCGAGCCGGTCGAATTGTTCGTTAGTCAATTTTCCCTCGCGCGTTAGTTGCGCGCGCAAACGCGTAATCGGATCGTCCAATCGATATTTTTCCAACTCCTCCTTGGTTCGGTAACTTGCCGGATCTGACATCGAGTGGCCGCGATAGCGATAGGTTCGCGCTTCCAGGAATGCCGGATGCGGCTCCTTGCGGATCGAATCGACGACTTCGGCAATCTTGTCGCGCACTTCGCGAAAGTTCATTCCATCGACAATCTCTCCAGGGATGTCGTACCCTTCCGCGCGATCGACGATTTGCTTGAGTGATGTCGATCTTTTGACCGAAGTGCCCATAGCGAAAAGGTTGTTTTCACAAATGAAAACAACCGGCAATTTATACAACGCGGCCAGATTCAGCGCTTCGTGGAACGCTCCCTGGTTGATTGCGCCGTCGCCAAAGAAGCAGAGCGTGACGCGATCTTCGCCCCGGTACTTTATGGCAAACGCGAGGCCAACCGCCAGCGGAACATGAGCGGCGACAATGGCGTGACCACCGTACATGTGATGTTGCTTGTCGAAAAAATGCATCGAGCCACCCAATCCGCGCGAGCAGCCGGTTTCTTTCCCAAAGAGCTCTGCCATGCACGCATTTGCACTCGTGCCGCGGGCAAGGGCGTGGGCGTGATCGCGGTAAGCAGTGATGATGTAGTCATCGTCGCGCACGGCCGCCACGGCGCCCGCCACGACTGCTTCCTGGCCGATGTAGAGGTGGCAAAAACCGCCGATCTTCTGCGCTTGATACTGCTGACTGGCGCGTTCCTCAAAACGCCGGATCAACAGCATCAGCGAGAGCATCTCGACTTCGTCGCGCTGCTCCACCGGCTGCATGGCGGTCATCCCGCAGCGGCCGGACGGAACCGCGCGGCGCGGGCTCCCGATCTCTCCCTGCTTTGCCCCACGTTCATGCACACAACAAAAACCAACGTGAACAGAAGATCGCTAACGAGTGAGTTCCGGAAAAACATCCAGCTGGGCGTCGCGCTGTATTGAGGCAATCCTACCGTGAGCGATTGCACGAGTCCGGCGAAGTTTTTGGCGTAACCCGGATCGTGGAACCAGGAAAACGCATTGGTGATTGCGTAGAAAATTGTCGATCCAACAATGGAAGCCGGCAAAAGTGTCTTTAGCGATGCCCGATTCTGCAAAAGAACTCCAACGCATCCTACGAGCGCGAGCGCGGCATAGCGAACGAGAATTTGCGGATCGAGCAATGGCGCGCCATATCGAAAATTAATTACCGCGTCGGAAATAAACAGGGTCACGAGCGGCACCGAGAACTTATATTTTCTGGGGAAGTACGCTGCGCTGCAAAGCGCGATTGCGGCAAGCGGCGCGAAGTTCGAAAGCCAGCTCGCGCCAGAATGAATCAATAGTCCCGTCGTGACCCGATAAACGACGGCCGAAAAAACGAGAAGAAGCGCAGGAATCATTGCACAGAATCTATCCGGCCGGTGTGATATGCAAAGGGCATTTGCTGTAGCCGCGTCTCTGTGAGACGCTCGGTGAGTCAGTTTACAAATATATCGTCGCCGCGCCTCGCACAGCGAGGCGGCTACAGGTACCTATTTAGCCGCAGGCAGTGTCCTGTTAAGCCGTGCTTTGCGACGATTGGCTGCATTTCGATGAATGATTCCGCGTTTGGCAGCCTTATCGATTGCCGAGATTAGCAAACGAATTTGATCGGTATTGCCCGCTTGCGCGGAACGCGCTCCCTTTTGCATCGTCCGTAAACCGGTTATAACGCTGCGATTGCGAAGCGTCCGCTTCACTCTCTGGCGGGCGCGTTTGGCGGCTGATCTCGTGTTGGCCATTGCTAATCAAAAAACCTTATGGACGTGGACGCTCGCGAGCGGACTTGCGGTTGTCAACCGCTAATGAATTCGCAGTCCGGTATTCATGCCAGGGGGAGGCTGACCATCTGGGAGCGGCTTGCCTGCCGTTCGCCGCGCGCTTCAGCGCGTCCCGACCGTTACAAGCGTTTGCCCAAAGCGAGCTTTGTTTTTCGTCGCTCCGCAGCGAGTGCTCCGCCCATTCGCATTTCTTCCACTGTCGGAGTGCCGGCACTCTCGGTAGGTCCAGCCTGATCTTGATTCTGGGTTGCGGTCTGCGCCTGCGGCTGCGTTAAATGTTGAGGTGGTGCGGCTAGTGCGCTCGCCGCGACAACTCTATTCGTGGCCAGTACCCGTGGCGCCTTTGCCACTTTCGGCAGTCGATCTCGATCCTGCATTTCGTTCTGAGGTAGTGCAGCCGCAGCGACTACACCGTTGCTCGTTTCCGATCGCGGTACTTTCGGCTTTGTTAATTTCGGAAGCCGGTCGGGGATGATCTGAACGAGTGCGCCAGGAGGCACACGATCATACAGCTCGGCGATGTCGCTCGATTTCATCCGAATGCAGCCGTAACTGGCAGGACGACCGATTGTTTTCTCTTGCGGTGTCCCGTGAATGTAGATGCAACGCTGAAATGCATGTGCGTTTTGAGCTTCCAGTCCGCGCAACCAGATAATGCGTGTAGTCACCGGGTCGCGACCAGGAGCATTTGGCTGCAGAACTTCGCCGGTCAATCGCCGATTATGGAAGACGGCGCCGACCGGTACGTTGTCACCGATTTTTTTCTCGATCGCCAGGTACCCAAGCGGAGTTGTCATTCGTCCCCAGGAGTCGCCCAGACCGAACATGGACGTGGACACCGGATACGTGGCCACTTTCCCGCCGTTTTGTACAAGCATCAGCTTCTGGTCTCGGACGCTGATGATAAGCTGGCTGGAAGTATCGAGCGGTATGATAGCGAAGGCGGAGGCAGCCGAAATCAGACTGAAAATTAGTGCTACGGGACGAAACATGCGCACTCTTTTACTCGACGATTTCGAGTTTGTCACGCGGGAATTGCAGCGCTCGCGCGCGAAGTGCCAAAATTATTTTTCGACCAGAGACTGCCGAATGAAGAAAGGCAAACGTAAAGAAAGCCGCCCTGAAACATCAGCAGGAACGGCACGGAAAGAAGCTGTCCGTGCACAATGGCGAACACCACGAAATAGGTGAAGTAGATCGCGAAAGCCAATTCCGCAAGAGGAAGTGCTGACTTCAGCGGCCGGTATTTGCAGCCGCGCCACTTTTGCGATTTGCGTTCGATCCCATACTTCGGCGTCCGCGTAAAATCGGATTTGTGATTGATCAGCGCTTCCAGCACTGCTCGCGCGTTATTTAGCGAGAGACCAATTCCCAACGCGAGAAGACAGGGTAAAAAAAGAATCTCCCGCATCCAAGTCCGTGGATGCAGCTCGCGCTGGGCGCAAACATAGAAAACCGCCACCGAGGCCGATGCTGCAAGGAAAACCGGAATGTCCACAAGAACTGTGCGCAGCCAGCCGCCCTCAGGCGCTCCGGAGGATGGATGCAAAAGAACACACAGAAAAGCAAGCAGCAGGTAGGCAAAGTTCGACATCAAGTGCCCGGTGGCCTCGAGCTTGATGGGAAATGGAAGTTGGCTACGCCAGATTGTGGGTAACAACTTCTTGCACGTCTGGACCGACCCCTTGGTCCAGCGATGCTGTTGAGATTTGAAGCCGTTCATGTCCACCGGCAGCTCGGCCGGAGTGACAACATCTGCAAGATAGACAAATCTCCAGCCCGCGAGCTGCGCCCGATAGCTAAGGTCAAGGTCCTCACACAACGTGTCAGCCTGCCAGCCTCCACTCTGTTCAATACAGGAACGCCGCCAGAGACCGGCGGTGCCATTGAAATTGAAGAATCGCCCACTGCGGCTGCGTGCCGTTTGCTCCAGCAAAAGATGCCCATCCAAAAAAATCGCCTGCATCCGGGTAAGCAATGAGTACCCACGATTTAAATGACCCCAGCGGGTCTGGATCATTCCGACTTTTGGATCGGTGAAAAAATGGATTGTGCGTTTTAGCAGATCCTTTTCCGGAACAAAATCAGCGTCGAGGATACAAAGGAATTCGCCTTCCGCAGCACCGAGTCCTGTGGACAACGCTCCGGCTTTGAATCCGCTGCGATCAACCCGATGAATGAGCTGAACGTTAAAGCCGCGCTGGCGCAGTTCCTCCGCGCACGAAGCAGTGATCTCGCGAGTCTCGTCGGTTGAATCGTCGAGCACCTGGATTTGCAGAAGCTCCCGCGGATAATCCAGTTCGCTGACAGAACGGAGCAACCGCTCGGCCACATACACCTCGTTGAAGATCGGCAACTGCACCGTCACCTTCGGCAATTGTTCAAAATAACGGGTCGGCACCGGCACGCGCTTCCGGTTTTTCAAGTACAGATAAATGATGAAATAGCGATGGACCCCATAAGTTGAAAGCCCGATAAGCACGCTCAGGTAGCAGACCGTCCAAATAATGTGTCC
>QHOK01000080.1 GCA_003218755.1 Verrucomicrobiota bacterium | reverse complement strand
GCCTATCCGACCGGTAATCCCGTGCTCTATTCTGCGTTACGTCTGCGCGAAGAACTTGCCAAAGTAGATAAACTTTATCCGGATCACAAAGGCTATGTCCTGGTCGGGCACAGTATGGGGGGATTGCTTTCGCAGGCGCAGGTGACGAACATGACCCGCGCCGATTGGGAGCAAACATTGGGCGAACCAGGCATGCAGCTCTTCGCTACGCTGCGACCCGCGGATCTCGTTGCGAAAGCCGCGACTTTCAAGGCCAATCCCCGCATCAAGCGAGTCGTCTTCATTTGCACTCCCCATCGCGGCAGCAAAATGGCGTCAGGCGGGATCGGCGCATTTGCCATGAAGTTGATATCGCTTCCGGTCGACCTTGTCACGACGATAAAAAGCGAGATCCCTGAGGGAACGCTGAGGAAGATCAACAATGGCAGGCTCCCTAATAGTGTCAGCAATCTTGAGCCCAAAGCGCCGTATCTCGCGGTTCTTAACAAGCAGTCAATCCAGGCGCCCTACCACTCGATCATCGGTAACCGCGGTAAGCCAGGACCACTCGCGGACAGTAGTGACGGCGTCGTGCCTTACTGGAGTTCTCATCTCGATGGCGCAAAATCCGAATGTATTGTGCCCGGTCCACATGGATCGTGCGAACTGCCGCAAACTATTGCTGAGCTCGATCGGATTCTGCGTTTGCATCTTGGAACTAGCAACAGTTCAAGGCCGCCCCAAGTGGTTGCTCAAACATTCCCGTGACCCGACCCACTGGCTGCCGCCGTTGATGTGAGCGAGCAATCGCATCTCGCCATTTCTAAGCCAAAGTGCAACAGTCGATGGCGCAACAGTAATATTTTCTCGACCACAATGCTGCGCGGACCACTGAAATGATTCGTCGCATGCTGCGGACTATCGCGTGGATGCCTGTCTGGCTCATCGCGCTCAGCTGCGCAGCTTGGGCATTCGGTGCGCTGCACTACGATTTTCCCGTGGCCAAGACTGTCGTCGCGTGGGTGTTCGCAGTCGCCATCGTCGCGGCGATCGTTTTTCTTCGAGGCGCGGCGAAGAAGCTCGGCGCCGTCTTTGTTGCGTTCGGCCTCGTGCTTGGCTGGTGGCTCACACTCAAACCTAGCAACAATGGCAACTGGCAACCCGATGTGGCGCAGTTGGCGTGGGCGGACATTAACGGCGACGAGTTCACTTTTCATAACGTGCGCAACTGCGACTATCGTACCGCGACCGACTACACGGCGCACTGGGACACGCGCACCGTGCGGCTCTCGCAGATCACCGGTATCGACCTCGCCATCGACTACTGGGGTTCGCCGTGGATCGCGCATCCCATCGTCAGTTTCCAATTCGCAGACGCGCCGCCACTCTGCTTCTCAATCGAGACGCGGAAGACTGTCGGCCAGACTTATTCCACTATCGGCGGCCTCTACCGTCAGTATGCACTCATCTACCTCGTCGCTGATGAGCGCGATGTGATCCGCCTGCGCACGAACTATCGGAACGAGGACATCTACCTTTACCACCTGACGGTTGCGCCGGACCGCGCCCGCGAGCGCTTCCTCGAATATGTACACTCCCTCAATGCACTGCGCACTCAGCCGCGCTGGTATAACGCCATCACGACCAACTGCACCACGAGCATCCGCAGCCAGCATCCCAGCAAAGAAAGAATACCTTGGGACTGGCGGATCCTGCTCAACGGCAAGGGCGACGAATTGTTGTATCGAGACGGAGGCTTGGTGACCGGCGGCCTTCCCTTTGCCGAGCTAAAGACCCGAAGCCTGATCGATACTCGCGCCCGTGCCGCCAACGACTCTCTTGATTTTTCAAAGCTGATCCGCGAAGGCCTGCCTGAAGCGCTTCCATCCGATACATCAGGGCGATAGCCGTTGTGAACCCACCGGAAACCAATGAGAAGCGGACCGTTCAAACTGAATAGAGCGAAACATTCGTCTTGACGAACGCGACACCGGGTTCTTGTAATTTGACAGTGCCACGATGACCGCGCCATATCATTCGATCATCGGCGACCGCAGGAAAGGCGATTCACCAAACAGCACCGATGGGGTAGTTCCGTATTGGAGCTCTCACCTCGATGGCGCGAAATCCGAACTCATCGTGCCAGGTCCACACGGCTCGCAAGATCTACCGCAAACGATCGCCGAACTTCAACGCATCCTGCGTTTACACCTAAGAAAGAGCGGCGAGGCACGGACCACTATCGCTCAAACAAGTTACTAAGCTACATATTCAAAAATGCCACAATGATCATAACTGCTGTCGCTCTGATCTTGTTCGTAGTCCTCGTCGGCGTCACCCTGCTGGGGCGAGGTCTGCGTCGGCTCCTTCCAGCGGAGCAACTGACCGCTGAGTCTAAAGACGCGGTGAAACTCGCACTGGGTCTTGTCGGGACCATGACCGCTATACTCCTGGGGCTGCTCATCAGCTCAGCCAAGGGCGCCTTCGACACCACCCGAAGCGAAGTGATCCAGATGGCCGCGAAAGTCGCCTTGCTCGATCGTGTGTTGGCGCTTTACGGACCGGAAACCGCAGAGGCGCGCCGCGCCCTTCGCGACGCCATCGCCGACGGAGTCCGGCGCACGTGGCCGACGGAGCGAAGTGGTCCAGTCCGATTAGATCCTAACGCGCAGATGGGGGACGCTGTTTACGTGGCTATTAGTCGTCTTGCCCCGCGCGATGACGCGCAACGTGCTCTTAAGACGCAGGCGGCGACTCTCATGGTGCAGCTCGCCGAGGTTCGGGCGCTGCTCCAAGCGCAGGCGGTTTCGTCGGTTTCAAAACCGTTGCTAATCGCGCTCGTAATGTGGCTTGTGGTGATCTTCCTGGGCTTTAGCCTGCTGGCACCGGCCAACGCTATGAACACTCTCGCCTTGATCGCTGGCGCGTTCTCGGTCGCCTGCGCGCTTTTCCTAATCCTGGAGCTGGACCACCCATTTGCCGGCGTGATCCGAATTCCCAGCGAGCCGATGACAAATCTGTTAGACCATCTTGGCAAGTGAGCCGATTAGAACCAGAGCCACATCGAGGTCTTCATCCTTAGCTTGTAATTGACAGTGACTTTTAACTGGCTCGACCGATTCAGGTGTTAATCGCAACTTGTGGGCCCCTTATTCCTAGCCGGGCAGCTCGCAATTCTGTTGATTGGCTCTTGTTCGTTACAGGCGTCTTACTTGCGATTGGTAGGCTTCCGGCCGCGGAAGTGTTTTCCGATTCTCAAGCTATCGCCGCGGAGCAACTGAAACAATTGAACGACCAGACCATCATCGAGTCTCGTATTTTGCTGGATACAGAGTGGGACCACTTTAAACACGGCGCAGAAAAAGCGACATGGACGCTTGCAGGATTATGGGGGTGGCGTGTTAGCGAGTGCCAAGATTGGGCTATCCGCTTGAAGTTACCATTCGCTTATGCTCGTAGCGATGAAACATCAGGCCACGCTGACACGGGCGGCATCGGTGATATTGAGGTTGGAACAGGGACCGCGTTTCGTCTGACCAACACGTGGCGGACCGGTGGCGGAGTTGAGTTACATGCCGATACCGCGTCGGATCCAGTCCTAGCTGAGAAGGTCTGGCGTTTAAAGCCAGGTTGGGGAATCGCCCACGATGTTACAGACTGGCTGACGTTGAACTTTAACGCCGAATACAACTATTCGATTGCTGAACAACATAATGTTGCGCCCCATCGTTACCTGGAGTTGTCTCTACCCGGCACAATTATCCTTCCGCACGATTGCTCGATCCTTGCGAAGTACAAGGTGAAAATCGATTTTGAAAATGGCGACCGTTGGAGTCATACAATAAACGCAGGCGTTGCCAAACGTCTCTCAAATATTCCGGTTGTGCTGAGCGCGATTGTAGAAAAGCCGCTTAACGGCGGAGCTAAGAAGTTTCAGGTCAACTTCACGATGACTTACTATTTCGAGAGCTACCGCGTGCCGAAATGACCGAATTAGAAAGCAAGTCGCGCTCGTGTAGGCCTAAAGTCCAATATTCGGCTCGGGGCGCAGGCGGTAGACTCCGATAGCTTCTGACCATAATGCCCCTCTAATCAACCCAGTTCGCAGTTGTTGAGCGCCCAAAACCAATTCCACGATCTTTGTGCACACGCGCAAACAGCGTAGGACTTAAGTCTTATTTGTCTTTTTTTGACGGGAGAGATAGCCTGAAAACGGCATGTCCCTCAAC